>CAYTZD010000007.1:23152-35442 GCA_964442345.1 uncultured Hippea sp.
ACGAGAAGAGATGTTGCCTATCTCTTTAAGGGCTTTTGCTATGCTGTCTCTGTTTTGCTGGTTAAACACCTTGTTTATGTTGGCTATCATCTCTCCTATGTCTGTTGGCGAGATGGTTTTTGCTATAAAATCCCCATTCTGAAGATACTGATTTGAATGTCCGTATTTGATTTCAAGTGTTTTTTCACCCAGAAGGCTTTTGTTTGTAACTATCGCTATTGAATCTTTGGGTATTTTGTATTGTCTGTATATTTCAAGTTCTACAACGGCCCTACCGTTTCTTAATCCAATATTTTTTATGTATCCAACATCAACGCCTGCAACCTTGACCTTTGTGTTTACATCCAAGCCATTTACATTCTTGAATGCCGCATATAAGGTGTATGTGGGTTTCTTTTTAAAGGAGAATTTTCCCATTTGCGTTGTTAACCATCCAAGAATAACAAGTATAGCCAATATAAAGACACCGACAATAACTTCTACCTTTTTGTTACTCATAGTCCTCTCCTACATAATAACTCTCTAAGAATTCTTTTACAATAGGGTTGTTTGAATTTTTTATATGTTCTGCATCCCCAAACTCAATTATCTTTCCATTATGCAAAAAACCTATCCTATCTGCAATCTTGAATGTTAAGGCAAGGTCGTGGCTTATGATGAAGCAGGTTGTATTTAGTGTCTGTTGCATGTTTTTTATCAGCTTTGCTATCGACATAGATGTTATGGGATCAAGGCCTGTTGTTGGCTCATCAAAGAATATAATCTTTGGGTTTGTTATGATTGCTCGTGCCAATCCAACCCTTTTTTTCATACCGCCTGATAACTCGCTTGGAAGTTTATTTTCTATGCTGTGTAAGTCAACAAGCGAAAGTGCTTCTTTTACCCTTTCTTTTAGTTCTTTTTTGCTTTTTACCAACCTTCTTTCGATTAAGGGAAATGCTATATTTTCAAATACATTGAGAGAATCAAACAGTGCTGCTTCTTGAAATAGAACGCCAAAATTCAGTCTTATCCTTTTTAGTTCGTTGTAATGAATCTTTGTTATATCTTTACCTTCAACAATGATACTTCCACTGTTTGGTTTTAAAAGGCCTATGATGTTTTTTAGAAGCACACTTTTTCCTGCGCCACTTTTGCCTATTATAACCGTTATCTTACCTTTTTCTATGTTAAGGTTTAGCCCATCTAAAACCTTTTGACTATAGAAACTTACACTCAAATCTTTTACTTCAATCATCTGAATAGAAACGCCGTTAAAAAGTAATCAGCCACAAGCACAGAGATGCTCGCAGCAACTACAGCTTTAGTTGTTGATGTACCGACACCCTTTGAGCCACCCTTTGTTGTTATTCCCATATAGCAGCCAATAAGTGATATAATTAATCCAAATACGGCTGCTTTTATAAGTCCATAGGTTAAATCTGACATGTCTATATAAATCTGTATATTTTTTATGTAAGCGGTTGGGTTTAGATTCAAAACGCCAACGCCAACAAGATAACCACCAATATTGCCAACGGCATTTGAGAGTATTACCAAAGCAGGCAACATTATTGTCGTTGCTATTATCCTTGGTGCAACAAGTAGATTTATAGGATTTACTGCCATCACTTCTAAAGCGTCTATTTGTTGGGTTACCTTCATTGTGCCAAGTTCTGCTGCCATAGATGATACGCTTCTTGCAACAATCATTAAAGCCGTCAAGACAGGTGATAGTTCTCTTCCAAGTGATACGGCAACGGTGTATCCTATCATTCCTTCTGCGCCGAATTTGTGGAATCCGTGATAAATCTGCAGAACTTCAACCATTCCGACAAACATAGAAGTTAAAAACACTATCAGTGTTGATTTTACGCCAATTGAGTACATCTGTTCGAAAGTGGCATGAATTCTTGGTTTCTCAAAGATGGACTTTAAGAATTGACCAAATAGCACGACTATTCCACCAAGTTCAGCTATAAAGTCTATAACAGCTCTTCCAATTAAAGCGAAAAACTCCATTACCTTCTGTAAACCCTTTTCACCCTTATACTTTTCCCGATATTTGTTAAAATCTCATACGGTATTGTGCCGCTTTTTTCTGCAAGCTCATAAGCCGTTAATTCTTCATTCATTATGATTACCGTATCGGATACATTGGCTTTGACATCACTTAAATCGCACATAAACATGTCCATACATATTGTCCCAATCTGTTTTACCCTTTTGCCGTTTACTATACAGTGCATTCTGTTTGACAGGCTTCTAAAAAGCCCATCGGCATAACCAAAAGCCACAACACCAACCTTCATATCTTTATCGGCAGTAAAGGTTCTTCCATAGCTTATGCCTTCACCCTTCTTTAATCTATGTATATTAACCAGCTGGGATTGTATCTCTAAAACAGGTTTTAAGTCAACACTATTCTTAAGTTTCAAACTTGGAGCATATCCATACATAAAAAGACCGGGTCTTACGCAGTTTAGATGTGTCTTTTTTGATGAAATTATAGCACCTGAGTTTGCTATATGTTTAAGTCTTATCATTATGCCGCTGTCTTCAAACGCCTTTACTATCCTTTTAAATCTATTTAGCTGCCTTTCTGTCCATTCAAGGTCGCTTTCAGAATCCGAAAAGTGAGACATAATTCCATCTACATCTAAATAGTCGGTATTTTTTAGACATACATTAATTGCTTTTTCAACTTCTTCTTCCCTTATACCCAATCTTGCCATGCCTGTGTCGAATTTTAGATGAACCTTTATCCTTTTTCCCTTGTTCTTTGCAAATTCTATAATTCTGTCAAGTAAAAATAGGCTGTGGACGACAGGTGTTATCTCAAATTCGTCCATCATATTCAAGTCAAAAGAATCGACGCAACTCATTGCAAGTATCGGGCGATTTATACCCTTCTTTCTCAGCATAACACCTTCTTTTATGTGGGCTATGCCAAGATATGCGACCTGAGAGTAATTTGTAAGTTCTCTTGCTATTCTCACAATGCCGTGCCCATAGGCATCAGCTTTGATTACAGGTATTATTGATACCTTTTTGTCTATCAGTTTTATGAGCTGACTTAGGTTATAGTGAAAGTTATCAAGGTGCACAATAGACTTACTGTGAAAATTAATCATCCCAAGAGAGTATATAAATAAATTGGGTACATATCAAAAATTTTTTAAGGATGAGAAATCTAAAAACTGTTTTTCTGTTAAGTTGGCTTACAAAAACAGGAGAACAACGCAGTTAATAGGCAAAAATGGTAGCCCCAAGGGGAATCGAACCCCTGTTTTCGGCGTGAGAGGCCGACGTCCTAACCGCTAGACGATGGGGCCACAAAACCAAAATAATGGCTGGGATGCAGGGATTCGAACCCCGACTCGCGGATCCAGAGTCCGCTGTCCTACCGTTAGACGACATCCCAACCAGCAGCAAAGATTTTACCGTTTTAGACAAGAAAGTCAAGAGTTAAAGTTTTAAAGTAAGTTGATTATAGGTTTTGTTCTAATGCATTTTGTCAAATCCAAAAGAGCCTGACGGTTTCCTTATAAGAAAGATGGTTGGAATAAGGCCTATAAATAAGAGAGAACAGAAATAGAAAGAGTCATTAAAAGCAAGCATATAAGCCTGCCTTAAAAGTTCCTTGTATATAACGGCATATTGGTGCATGGTGTCGTTTAATTTTAGGGATAAAAGATTAAGGGTGTGATTAAAGCCATCGTTTAAAGGTGTTAAGTTTTCAACAAGCCTGCTTTGATGGAATTGACTTCTTCGTGTAAGTATAGTCATAACTATAGCGGTTCCAAAACTTCCACCGATGTTTCTTATAAAGTTAAATATTCCTGATGCGTTACCCATATCTTTGTTGCTGATGTTGGCAAATGCAGCAGCAGAAAGTGGAACAAAAAACATAGACATGGCAAATCCCTGTATTGCTCTTGGGTATATCACATGCAGAAAATCTGCACTGAGATTGAAATGTGCCATTATACTTACTGCCGTAATGTTTATAATCAAACTAAGAAGGATTAGCTTTCTTGGGTCAAAACCCTTCTCAAGCATTTTCCCTGTTAAAGGCATACCGATTAATGTTGTTAAAGCACCAGGCCCAAGCACCAATCCTGCCAAAAATGCCGTATAGCCCATAAGATTCTGAAGGTATAAAGGCAGAAGCACAACTGTGCCGAAAAAACCGAAAAACCCTATAAACATAATAATGTTGCCGATAGAGTAATTCCTATCTTTAAAGATTTTAAGGTTTACCACAGGATGCTTAACTTTTAGTTCGTTGTAGATAAACAGGATAAATCCTATGGCTGAAATTATGGCAAGCGTAGTTATAAATCTGCTTTCAAACCAATCTTTCCTTTGTGCGTTATCAAGCAAGATCTGCAAAGAACCTACCGCAATCGATAGAAATGCAAGTCCTTTGTAGTCCACGCTTCCTATCTTCTCTTTGGCTTCTTTTATATAGTCAGGATCAAACACGAATAATTCTATTAAAAGCATTGAGAGTATGCCAACGGGAATGTTTATGAAGAATATCCATCGCCAGCCCCAGTTGTCTGTAATCCAGCCGCCAAGCACAGGTCCTAAAATAGGTCCAACAACTACACCCATACCAAATATTGCCATTGCCATACCGCGTTGCTCTTTTGGGAAGCTCTCAAGTAGAATGGCTTGCGATAGTGGTTGAAGACCGCCACCTGCTATACCTTGAACAAATCTTGCTATAATCAAGAAATAGAAAGACGGCGCATACCCGCACAGGAATGAGAAAAATGTAAAAGCAAAAACAGAGAACATAAGATATCTTTTTCTTTCAAATTTGATAGCCAGCCAGCCTGTTATGGGTATGATAATAGCATTTGACACCATATACGATGTCAAAACCCATGTTGATTCATCAAGCGATACACTTAACGAACCGCGAATGTGTGGAAGTGAGACATTGACGATTGTCGTGTCAACGATCTCCATCAATGTCGGAAGTATAACGGCTAAGGCTATAATCCACTTGCTTGGCTGTTTGTTGTTTTGCATTATTTTGCTAAAACAGTTGTCTCTGATGACATTCCGACCCTTAATGGGACATCGGGTTTCTTGTTAAATACGATCTTTACAGGTATTCTTTGTGTAACCTTTATCCAGTTGCCCGATGCGTTTTCAGGTGGAAATAGAGAGAAGACTTCACCTGTGCCGTATTGAATGGATGCAACCCTGCCTTCAAACTCTTTTGAAGGATAGGCGTCTATCTCTATCTTTACCTTCATACCTGGTTTTATCTTGCCTATCTGGGATTCCTTATAATTTGCCACAATCCATGCGCCTTCTTTTGGGACTATGGCGCAGATAGGCATCTGCGGCGATGCAAACTTGCCTACTTCTATGTTTTTCTTTGTTATAAATCCGTCTGCAGGTGCCTTTATGTAGGTGTAAGAGAGATTAAGTTCTGCCTGACTTTTGGCTGCTTCTGCAGCCTTTAGGGATTCCTTTAGGCTATTTAGCGATGCTTTAGCTTTCTTTAAAGCGTTCTCTTTTGCTTCTAAGGTGGCTTTTAAAACATTGTAATTTGTCAAATACTTTTCATAAACATCCTTTGACATAGCGCCGTTTTTAAATAGGTTTTTTGCCCTGTCAAAGTCCCATTTTGCTTTTTTTAGCTGTGCGATAACAAGGTTTACTTCTGCCTTTGTAGCTTCTATGGCTGCTTTGGCTTCTTCGATTTTTGCCTTGTATAACGATACATTGGCTTTTGCCTTCTGAAGCGCTATTTTGTATGGTTTCTGGTCTATGATTGCAAGCACCTTGCCTTTTTTTACATACTCGTTGTCTTCTATGAATACCTGCTCCACTGTGCCACTTACTTTTGGGTTAACCCAGTATATGTCGTTGGTTATGTAGGCATCGTCTGTTGAGATGTGGGTCTTTTTGTATTGAATAAAGAGAAATGCAGCAATGCCAAAGATAATCAAAACACCAATAACTATAAGCTTTTTTTTACTCACACTTGTCTCCCTTTTCGAAGTATTTGATACAGTTGTTGGCTATATGGCTAAGCAGTTTGTATGCATGTTCTTTTTCGTCTTTGTTGAGATTGTTGAGTAAAATATCTCTGTCCCACTCAAAAGCTTTTTTGATTATAGCTTCTTCAATATTTTTGGCTTTTTCTGTGGGAAATAGCTTGTATACTCTTTTGTCTTCCTTGCTTGTCTGTTTTGTAAGATATCCTTTTTGACATAGTATCTTGACAGCCTTTGCGGTTGTGCTTTTGTCTATTTTTAGGATTTTGGATAGTTCTTCCTGGGTGATGCCGGGATTCTTTACGATATTCATAAAAAACGGTAGTTGTCCCGCATTTATGCCGTAATCTTTTAAAAACTTATTGGCATGCATCATTGAGTATCTGTATATTATAGAAATCCACTTACCCAAAGGTTCTTTGTTCATGCCAGCGGTATAATACATAAAAAAAGTTTCAGTTGCAACTAATTTATGTTAAAAAGGAAGCACCATCTGGGTTTTATGGAAGGAGAAAAACCCAGATGGTGCAAAAGGTGGGCTTTAAAAAGGTTTAATTGTGGAAGTGCTATTATTATACACAAATCTATTTATTAGTCAAGAATAAAAAATATTACTTGACAACAGGAAGGAGTATTCTTATTATTTATAAAATTAAAAAGGGGGTTTTGTGATGGAGAAGATAAAAGAGATGTTAAGAGCTACTAACCTAAAGGCAACACCGCAGAGATTAGCCATCTTAGAAGAGATTAAAAGAGCAGGGCACATAGATTTAGAAACAATATACAGAAACATATCTGAACATTTCCCGTCTATGTCCCTTGCTACGGTTTATAAGAACATTCATACGCTTAAAAAACATGGCCTTATAAAAGAACTTGCCATCAGTGGTGCAAAAAGCAAATACGAGATAGCCTTCCAAAAACCACACCATCATTTGATATGTAAGGTTTGTGGCGATGTGATAGATATAGATATCGATACATCGTTTTTGAAAAAACAGCTTAAGGAAGTGAAGGATTTTGAGATATCAAGCTGTGATATATACTGCTATGGTGTCTGCAGTAAGTGTAGAAACAAAACTCAGGGTTAAATAACCCTTTTTAAGTAGTAAGCGGTAAAAGAATCTGAATTTGCGACTTCAACAGGTGTGCCAGATGCGACAATCTGGCCACCTTTATCTCCACTGTCAGGGCCTAAGTCAATAATATAATCTGCACTTTTTAAAATATCCAAGTTATGTTCAATAACAATTACGCTATTTCCCGTCTCAACGAGTTTTCTTAAAACTTCTATCAGCTTTTTAACATCGTCTGAATGCAATCCAACGGAAGGCTCATCAAGTAGATATAGCGTATGTCCAACAGGTGGACTTATTAAGTATTTTGCAATCTTGATACGCTGGGCTTCACCGCCTGATAGTGTGGTTGCAGGTTGGCCAAGCTGAATGTATCCCAATCCGACATCCCTTATAATTCCAAGTTTTCTTTTTATCTTTGGCACATTCTCAAAGAATTCATAAGCCTGATTTACCGTCATCTGAAGCACATCGTATATATTCTTGCCTTTGTATTTAACCGATAGCGTCGCTTCGTTATACCTTTTGCCATCGCACACATCGCATTTAACATAAACATCAGCTAAGAATTGCATCTCTATCTTGATATATCCTTCGCCTTTACACTTCTCACATCTGCCACCTTTAACATTAAAACTAAACCGTGAAGGGCTAAAACCTGCCACTTTTGCATCTTCTGTTTGTGCGAATAGTTCCCTTATATCTGTAAAAACAGAAGTGTATGTTGCAGGATTGCTTCTTGGTGTTCTGCCGATAGGTGTCTGGTCTATCTTTATAATCTTGTCAATCTTGTCTAAGTTCTCTATCGTATCGCACACATCCAACCTTTTACCTATCTTGTAAGCGGTAGCATACTCATAAAAACAGTCAAAAATTAGGCTGCTTTTTCCACTGCCTGATACCCCACTTACGCAAACAAACACACCAAGCGGCAGGTCAACATCAATATTTTTCAAATTGTGCACCTTTGCACCTTTTATTCTGATAAAATCCTTTGGTTTTTTGTATGTTTTTGGTGGTTCTATTTTTAGCTTGCCGCTTAGATATTTACCTGTTAAAGAATTATCGTTGTTTTTTATCTCATCGGGCGTTCCAAAGGCTACAACTTCACCACCAAGCCTGCCGCTTGCAGGACCCATGTCTATTATGTAATCTGCAGATTCTATAATATTTGTGTCATGCTCAACCACAACGACAGTGTTATCGTTATCCCTTAGCCTTTTTAGTGTTTTTATTAATCTATCTGTGTCTCTTGGGTGCAGACCTATGGATGGTTCGTCAAGTACATAGGTTATGCCACTTAAACCGCTGCCAGCCTGTGTTGCAAGTCTAATGCGCTGTGCTTCACCACCTGAGAGTGTATTGGCTGTTCTATCAAGCGTCAGATAGTCAAGTCCAACATCAACGAGAAACTGAAGCCTTGTTTTTATCTCGTTTAAAACCCTTTTTGCTATCTGTTTTTGCTGTTTTGTTAAGCTCTCTTCTACGCGATTGAAATAGTTAAGGGCATCTGAAATTCTCATGCGTGTAACATCGATTATGTTTTTTGAGAGTATCTTAACAGATAGACTCTCTTTATTTAAGCGAGCGCCTTTGCATGCAGGACATTCAATCTCTCTCATTAGTGCTGTTATCTCGCTTTTTACCTTTATACTATCGGTCTCGGCAAACTGTTCCTGAATTAAGCCTATGACGCCCTTCCAGATCTTTCTTACTTTTTTGCCCGGTGAAATCTCAAACACAACAACTTCATCTGGTTTGCCAAGCAGGATTATATCTTTTTGTTTTTCTGAAAGTTCTTCAAACGGTGTGTATATATCGATATCAAACTGTTTGCAGGCTTCTATTAAAAACTTCTGATAATAGTAATATCGTGGCTTTCTCCATAGCTTAACCACGCCTTCTCTGACGGATAAGCTTTTGTCGGGTATGACCTTATCTAAATCAAGCTGATGCCTTCTGCCAAGTCCAAAACATTCAGGACACGCACCAAGTGGCGAATTGAATGAAAAGCTTTGTGGCGTTATCGGTTTGTAATTTATGCCGCAGTAGGGACAGGCAAAATGCTCGCTGTATAATTCCATCTCGCCTGTTTCTATATCCTTAACATTGATAATGCCTTTGCCTATCTTTAATGCAAGTTCAACAGATTCTGATATTCTAACCCTTGCATCACTTTTGACCTTTAATCTATCAACAACAAGGTAGATGTCGTGTTTTTTGTTCTTATCAAGTTCAATATCTTCTTCCAAAAATCTCTCAACACCGTCAACAATAACCCTTACAAAGCCTTCTTTTCTTAGTTTCTCAAGTTCGTTTTTGAATGTGCCTTTCTTGTTTATGGCAATGGGCGAAAGGATTAAGATCTTTTTACCTTCCTTTTTAGTTAGCTTGTTTACAATTGATTGTGGGTCTTGCTTTTCTATTTTTCTTCCGCACTGATAACAGTACACTTCTCCTATGTGTGCAAATAGAAGTCTCATGTAATCGTAGATTTCTGTTATCGTTCCAACGGTTGATCGTGGATTTGTTGATATGCTTTTCTGGTCAATGCTTATAGCTGGTGATAGTCCTTCAATGCTTTCAACATCGGGCTTGTCTATCTTTTCGAGAAACTGTCTGGCGTAGGCGTTTAAAGATTCAAGGTATCTCCTTTGGCTTTCAGCATACAACACATCAAAGGCAAGGGTAGATTTCCCGCTTCCTGATGGTCCTGTTATTACCGTTATTTTGCCTTTTGGTATGTCAACATCTATGTTTTTTAGGTTATGAACCTTTGCTTTTCTGATTCTTATGAATTTCATGGTTTATAGAGAGCTTGTGTGATCTTCTATGAAGTTTTCTTCGTCTTCCTGTGTATTTTGGTTGTAGCCGTAATTATCAATTGGTTTTGCAAGGTTTCTAAATGTGGCTATTCTGCTTTCAAACTGTAACTTAACTGTGCCTTGTGGACCGTTTCTCTGTTTTGCTATGATAATCTCTGCTTTGCCTGCATCTTGAGAGTTTTTGTTATATACTTCGTCTCTGTATATGAAGATAATCAAATCAGCATCCTGTTCTATTGAGCCTGACTCCCTTAGGTCTGCAGGTGTAGGCCTTTTATCTTCCCTGTTTTCAACGGCTCTGTTTAGCTGGGATAAGGCAATAACGGGAATGTTTAGCTCTTTTGCAAGAATCTTAAGGGCTCTTGATATCTCTGAAATCTGCTGTGTTCTGTTTACACTTGAGTCTTTGCCTTCTATAAGCTGAAGGTAGTCTATAATTAAAAGGTCTATATCTTTTTCCATTTTAAGCTTTCTTGCCTTTGTTCTTATATCTATCGATGTTATAAGGGACGAATCGTCTATATAGATGTTGGTATGTTTTAGTTTATCTAATGCTTTAACAACCCTGTCCCACTCTTCGTTATCAAAAAAACCTGTTCTTAATTTTCCCATATCGACGCCAGAAAGCGTTGCTATCATTCTCATCACAAGCTGCCTTGATGACATCTCAAGGGAGAAGATACCTATTCTTTTTGAATAGTCCAAAGCGGCATTTAATGCAACATTTAATGCAAACGATGTCTTACCCATGCCCGGCCTTCCTGCTATAATGATTAAATCGCCTTCCTGAAAGCCGTTTGTCATTCTGTCTAAGTCTATAAACCCACTGGGAACGCCGGTCAAAACGGTTTTTCTATCTTTTAACTTTAATAAAAACTCAAGCGTGTCTTCTGATAAATCATCAAGACTTCTGTATCTTCCTGCTTTATTTCCAACAATCTCAAACAATCTTTTCTCTGCAATATTTAACACTTCTTCGACATCTTCGGGTTCGTCATAGCAGATTGTTGCAACTTCGTTGGACATAGATATAAGCTGTCTTAGGACAGACTTTTTTTTGATTATCTCAGCATAATACTTTGTGTTGGCAGGTGCGGGTAAAAATTCTGTTATACTGGTTAAATATTCAAGACCTATCTTCTCAAGCAGGTCTTTTTCTTTTAAAGCGTTTGAGACGGTAACAAAATCAAACGGGATACCTTCTGCGTAAAGCTCTTTTAAAACCTTAAAAATAGCTGCATTTTTCTCATCGTAGAAATCATCTTCACTGACTATCTCTAAAACTTCACCGATTTTGGAATTATCAAGAAAGAGAGAGCAGAGAAGCGCTCTCTCTGCTTCGATTGATTGCGGATAGGATCTCATCTATTCGTCTGATGGAACAACTTTGACCTTAATAGAAGCCTTAATGTCTCTGTAGATTGCTATCTCAACTGTGTATTCGCCAACTTCCCTTATGCCACCTTCAGGAAGCCTTATGTTCTTCTTATCAATTCCTTCTGCTTTATCCTTTATCTGCTCAAAAATCTCGTTTGCCGTAACAGAACCGAATAGCTTTCCTTTTTCTCCTGCTTTAGCTTTAATCTCTATCTCAATACCATCCAATGCTTCTTTGATCTTGTTTGCTTGAGCAATCTTCTTCTCTATTTTTCTTAGGATTGCCTTTCTTTTTTCTTCAACAAGCTTTAGATTGCTTTTTGTTGCAGCCAAAGCTAAGCCCTTAGGTATAAGGTAATTGTTGGCGTATCCGTCTTTTACTTCCTTTATATCACCTGCATATCCGAGATTCTCAACATCTTCCAATAAAACGATTTTCATTGTTTCCCCCTTTTTTTAGCCCTTTAATTTCCTGCTGATAGTAAATGGCATCAGTGCCATTACGCGGGCCCTTTTGATGGCTCTTGTAAGCATTCTCTGATGTTTTGCGCATGTAGAAGTAGTCTTTCTGCCGATTATCTTATATCTTTCCGTTACATACTTCATCAATGTGTCAACATCCTTGTAATCTATCTCATCCATCTTGTTGGCACAAAACTGACAAACCTTTTTTCTTGGGTATCTGAAGTATCTTCTCTTCTTTTTGTTATCTGCACTCATTTAATTTTGACCTCCACTTTGTTTTTTAAAATGGTATATCTTCATCTTCGTCTGGTGCTGGCATACCAACATCTTCTGTTGGTTCACTCTTTGCTTTTGAAGATAAAAATTGAAAGTTATTTAGAATGATCTCGTGTTTTGACCTTTTTAAGCCGTTGGCATCTTCCCAAGTTCTATATCTCAATCTGCCTTCTAAGTAGATTAGAGACCCTTTTTTTAGGTATTCTGCGATTGTTTCTGCCTGTCTGCCAAAGGCAACAACATCAACAAACAGTGTCTCTGTTTTTCTG
>CAYTZD010000008.1:0-24527 GCA_964442345.1 uncultured Hippea sp.
TTTTTGAGTTTTGCTGAAAATTTTGGTGGCATCTCTTGTTCTAAAGATTGAGAAATAATGACATTTCTACCTTTTTGACCACTTCCACCACCTGCAAGTCCGTAAGGTGCAAGTTTTCTTCTTTCTGATAAAACTGTAATCTCTGCATCGTCTAACAGTTCTATCTCTCTTATTAGTCCGTTGCCACCTAAGAATTTACCTATTCCACCTGAGTTTTCTCTAATTGAATACCTTCTAACCAAAAAAGGATAAGAATATTCAAGCGCTTCAATTGGTGTATTAAGCGTATTTGTCATGTGGGAGTGTATGGCACTTTCTCCGTGTGAGTATGGCGTTGCTCCCATACCGCCACCTAAGGTTTCATAATAGGCAAATGGCTCGTTGGTTTTGGAGTTTATACCACCTATTGCTATATTGTTCATTGTTCCCTGACTGGCAGCAGGAATTTTATCGGGTATGGCAATCGAAAGAGCACCCAAAATCACATCAACGATTCTCTGGGATGTCTCCACATTACCACCTGCCACAGCAGCAGGAAAGGTGGCATCAACAATCGTTCCCTTTTTTGTAATAAGCTTTATTGGTCTTAGAATGCCTGTATTTGTTGGTATATCTTCTTTAATTAACGACCTGAATACATAAAGAACAGCAGAAAGCGTTATAGCATATACTGCATTTATGCTACCATCGACTTGTCTATCTGACTTTGAGAAGTCCAAAATTGCTTCGTCTCCTTTAATCGTAAGGTCAAGATGAATTTTTATGTTCTCTTTGCCAACACCATCGTCATCAAGATAGTCTGTAAAACTATAAACTCCATCGGGTATATCGTTTATCGTTTTTCTCATAATCCTTTCTGAATAATTCATTAACTCTTTTGAGTAAAATCTAACCGTCTCGAGCGAATATTTATCTATCATCTCTTTCAATCGTTTTATGCCAGTCATATTTGCCATTATCTGTGCTTTAAAATCACCTTCCCTTTCATAAGGTGTTCTTACATTATTGAGAAGAAGTTTAAAAACATTTTCGTTAATCTTTCCTTCTTCAACGATTTTCAATGGCGGTATGATAATACCTTCCTGAAATATATTTGTTGAAAGTGGCATAGAGCCTGAACTCATACCGCCTACATCCGCATGATGAGCCCTGTTTGCAACAAAAAACACAGGCTTATCTATCCCATCGACAAATACACCAGCAACTATAGTTATATCTGGCAGATGTGTCCCACCTTTGAACGGGTCATTAAGCACAACCATATCGCCTTCTTTGAATTCAAAGTCCTTTATAGCTTCCTTAACCGACATAGGCATTGAACCAAGATGCACAGGAATATGAGCGGCTTGGGCTATCATATCGCCGTTTGAATCAAATACGGCACAGGAGAAGTCTCTTCTCTCTTTAATGTTGGGAGAAAATGCCGTTCTGTTTAGTGATACACCCATCTCTTCGGATACGCTTGAAAGCTTATTTTTAAACACTTCAAGCAGAATAGGATTAACATCCATTTTTACTCTCCTGTTTCTATGATTAGATTGCCAAACTCATCCACTACTGCAACGCTATTCGGCGGCAGAACAATTGTTGATGAGTATTCAACTATAATTGCAGGACCTTCAACTATGTTTCCCGCAAGCAACTTATTTCTATCAACAACAGTAGTCCTATAAAATTGCCTGTTGAACATTGTATCTGTGTAGCCCAAAATTGCACCTTCGCTTTGCTTTCTTTCTGCCTTTGGTATTCTTTCAAATGTTGGTTTTTCGGGTGAACCTATGGCTCTCAAACGAATATTGACTATTTCAACAGTTTTGGCTTCATCGGAATACCCATAGCTTCGTCTGTGCATCTGATGGAATAGCTCAAGATAATTCTCTTTAAAATCAACGGTAATTTCATATGATTGTCCTAAATATCTCATATCCAGAAAACGCTGAAGTTTGATGTTTTTGATATCTACACCTTCCTTTAGAAGATCTTGAATGCCTTTTTCTTCTAATGGTTCAAATAGCTCTTTTAAGCTTTCGAAGGTTGTTTGGTTATCTTTTAACATTACGGTTTGAGAATAATCCTTAATTATATCTGCAAGAAGCATCCCTATAGCCGATAGTATGCCCGGGTTGTTTGGAACAAAAACCTTTGGTATATGCAATAACCTTGCCAAAAAAACAGCATGCATACCACCTGCACCACCGAAACTAAACAGAACAAACTCTCTTGGATCGTGCCCTCTATCAACGGATATAACCCTTATTGCCTTCTCCATTGATGTGTTAGCAACTGTAAGTATGCCTTCTGCAAGTTCAAATTCGTCCATACCAATGCTTTTTGCCATCGCTTTGAAATAACCATCAAGCCTTTCTCTGTCGAGTTTCATATTGCCGCCTAAGAAAAACTCCGGTATCAATCTTCCTAAATATAGGTTTGCGTCGGTTACTGTTATCTTTTCTCCTTTTCCATAACAGATGGGTCCCGGATCAGCTCCGGCACTTTCAGGTCCAACCTTTAAAGATCCACCAGCGTCTATGTATGCAATCGAACCACCACCAGCTCCTACTGTATGGATGTCTATCATCGGCACCTTAACGGGAAAACCGGCAATTTCAGATTCGTATGTTAAAGGCAATCTATTATCAATTAAAGAGACATCGGTTGAAGTGCCACCCATATCAAATGTTATAAGCTTATTGTATCCTGCCATCTTACCTATCTCAAAAGCGCCAACTGCTCCACCTGCAGGGCCTGAAAGTATCGTTCTGACTGATTCTTCCATTGCCGTTGTTGCAGATATACTTCCGCCGTTTGACTGCATTATTCTAAGTTCGTTGTTGCCTATCTCATCTACTATGTTGGTTATGTATCTTTTCATCTTCGGTGAAACATAAGCATTTATGATTGTCGTTGATGCTCTTTCGTATTCTCTAAATTCTGATAGGATCTGATGCGATAAGGATACAGGTAATCCCAATCTTGATATAGCCTTTTTTACCTTTAACTCATGTTGTGGGTTTAAGAAAGAGAAAAGAAAACAGACAGCAACGGCTTCTGCCTTTGAATCTTCTATCTTTTTAGTTAATGTTTCAAGTTCTCCATCATCTATCTGCTGAATTATCTCACCATCTTTGTTTACCCTGCATGATATTCCAAACCTTAACTCTTTTGGCACAAGCATCTTGTCGCGCTTATAGAACAAGTCATACAGCCTTTTTCTATTCTGCCTGCCTATCTCGATTATATCTTCAAAGCCTTTATTCGTTATAAAAGCCGTATATGCACCCTTTCTCTCAAGTAAAGCATTTGTGGCGACAGTTGAACCGTGAATGACTTTGAACTTCTCTTTTTTTGCAACATGCGATATACCTTTTAAGACAGCTTCTGCGGGATTGTGCGGCGTGGATAAAACTTTATAGACACCCCACTTTCCATCGTCAGTTTTGAATATAAAGTCTGTAAATGTCCCACCAGTGTCAACGCCTATTATCTCCATTTATACTGCCTCCAGTTTTTCAAGATAGCACTCTATTATTCTCATTCCTTCTTCATCGTCGAATCTGTTGCATTTTATTACTGTTTTTACGCCTTTTAAAAGGAACTCTTCGCTCTCTATAATCCAATCGTATCCAACAACAACATCGGCAAAGCTCAACAGATGCCTGTTTGAGAATATCTCATCTTGCGTATATATGTATATTTTGTATCTTCTCTTTAAAATATCGCGGTAGATACTATTTGCATTCTCTTTATCTAATTTGCTTGCAGCTATATAAAATATCCTACTACCAAAAGGCAAACTGTTGATCTCTGAAAATCCTTCAAGTGGGTGCTTTGCCTTTATGGGTATGACTTTTATACTTTCATAGGACAACGACTCAAGTTGCATGTAACAGAAAAATGGAACGACAATAATTTTGTTCTTTAATATCCTGTTTTTTAGTTCTGTTTTTAATGTTTCAAAGGGTTTAAATATAACGCGTCTATTTATTTTCTTCTCTATCTCTCTTTTTGCAAAGATGGCAATATTTTCGTCTTTTTCGGTATAAATAATATTTGAGAAGTTATCTTCTATTTTTGATAAAACATCATAAACAAGCGCCATTACATCTTCTTTTGAGAAACCATTTTTTAGAAGCGTATCGACAAAACCTTTAAATGACTCTTTGACTGTTATGTAGGATGAAACCTGTTCTTTTGCGAATTTTGTTGTTGCCCTTGTGCCACCCTTTTTATTGCTTATAAGATAACCTTTATGTGCAAGCTCTTTTTCAACCTTTTTTACGGTAAGCTCACTTACGCCGTTGTCTTCTGCAATCTGTCTGGCAGTGGGAAATTTTTTATTGGGATTTTCTATTGATTCTGTTATTAATTTTAATTTAATTATTTCATGTTTTATGAAGAGATTGTCAATTTCTATATTTTTTCTCTCTTTCATTTAACTATATTTTAATTTCAACCAATCTTATGTCAAGAGAAAAATAGATGACATCTTTCTTTTTAGTGGTTTTTCAATCGTATTCAACAAGCTAAATAACAATTTTTATTATCTAATACAATAAAAGTTTATTCTTTTATACTTTATTTAATCTGCTTTTTGTATATAATGGATGTGTGATGATTGAAAAGCTTAAAAGAAAATCGTTTAAATTTAAAATAATGATGACATACATAGTAGGACTTATTATTATTGGTGTATCAGGATACGGCTATTTTATAGCTTCGCAGATAGACAATCTCAACAAGCAGGTTGAAAAACAAAGAGAAGAACTATTAAAACAATACAAATTTAAAGCAAGAACGGCCGTTGCAGTCGCAGAGAATATGATAAATGTAATGCAGAATCTGGCTTTGGAAGGAAAGATTAGCAACAAGCAGTTAAAAAAGATAGCACTTGAAAATCTAAATACGATAAAATATTCTCCTGCAGGTTATGTCTGGTGCATAAAAGAAGATGGAACATTCTTGCTTGACCCACCAAGACCAGAAATAGTTGGCAAAAATATATTCAAACTAAAATCCAAACCATATACAACCTTAGCAAAACTTATAGAGAACTTCAGGGTTCAAAACGGTGATTTTATAGAATACGAATGGTATTATCCTGGAATAGAGTCAAAAACATTCAAAAAGATATCGTTTGTAAAGGATATTCCCGCAGTTCACTGGATTATAGGCAGCGGATTTTATCTAAAGGATATAGAAGATAGAATAACCCTTTTTAAAGAAAAACAGATGCATGAACTTATTAGGAGTGTGCTTTTAAGTTTAATCCCGGGCATCATATCTTCCTTAATCTCCTTTATTATCATGTATTTACTTGTCTCTAAGATGGTAAAGTCAGTAGAAAATGTGGCTGATATAGCAGGTAAACTTATAGAAGATGAAGCAGATATTAACATGAAATTGCCAGTAATAACAGATGGAGCCATAGGTAAGCTAATTCACAACACAAATCAGTATATAGAACACCTTACTAAGATGATAAAGTTTAAAGAAAGTCTTGAACTAACAGAAACAGAAGAAGAAGTATTAGGATTCATAGGTGATTTCATGGAAAAAGAGTTCAATATCGATAAATATAGAATTTACAGTGTAAAGGATGATGAATTGCACTTGGTAAAAGAGAAAGGCGAATTGCAGTGCAAATGGCACGATAAATGTATGAAAGCTGTAAAGAAAGGTTTAATAATCGAAGAAGTCTGCAATGAAAATGAGAATTATATCTGTTATCCGATTATGTCTTCACAGGATCTTGTCGGCGCTATTGAACTTACATTGAAAAAAGAGAACCTAAAAGCCATAAAGAATGTGCTAAACAAGTTTATCAGAAGTTCTGGACACGATATAAACATAAAAAGACTAACAAAAAGCCTAAGAGAACTTTCACTAAGAGATAAACTTACCAATCTATACAATAGAAGATTCTTAGAAGAGACAATCCAAACATTAACATCGACAGCAGAAAGGCAGAAGATAAAAATAGGCGTAGTTATGATAGATATAGATGATTTTAAGAAGGTAAATGACACATACGGACATTTAGTAGGTGATGAAACTATAAAAACTGTTGCAGAGATACTAAGAAGCAACTTTAGGAGAAAATCCGACCTGATTGTGAGATACGGTGGCGAAGAGTTCCTTGTCATTATCCAAGATATTGAAGAGAAAAACCTTATTGAGATGTTGGAAGAATTCAGAAAAGAGATCTCATCAACTATTATAAGACATAATGAGACGGCTATAAATATTACAGTAAGCATAGGTTATTGTATCTTTCCTGATGATGCAAAGGATATTAAAGAAGCAATTGAACTTGCAGATAAGGCTTTGTATAAAGCTAAAGCAGAAGGTAAAAATAGAGTGATAAGATTTAAAAAAGATTTTTAAACAAAAACACTTTACTTCTTAGTTAAAATAGCAATAATAGTGTAAGTTTAATCTCCGAGCCTTTTAACCTAAGGCAAGATGCTATGGTTATAAGGCCGATAGGGTATAAGTGGAAACACTTATGCCTCCCGTGATTGGAAAGGAGAGATTTTTGATATGTTTACTTCTTCTGTCTCTTCACCAGAACATAAAAAACCAAAGGCAAGCATAATCTCTATTGATATCAAAAAAAAGCTTGGAAACTTTACAATATCAGTGAAATTTGAGCTAAATTCTCTTAAGAATGTAGTATTTGGTGCAAGCGGAAGCGGAAAATCATCCCTTCTTAAAATGATAGCAGGATTTTATGATCCAGACGATGGATACATAAAAATAAAGGACAAAGTGTTCTTCTCAAAAAAGGAAAAACTATCCTTGCCTATACAGAGAAGAAATATCGGCTATCTGCCGCAAGAATATACGCTATTTCCACATATGAATATAAAAGAGAATATAGAATATGGCTTAAAGAAAAGAAAGCTTAAAGATGAATTTGGAATTGAGAACATCGCAAAAAGATTTGGCATCTATGACTGTCTTTACAAATATCCACACCAAATTTCAGGTGGACAAAAGCAAAGAGCAGCTTTGGCAAGGGCACTGATAGTAAAACCAGACCTGCTTTTATTGGATGAGCCATTTAGCGCTTTAGATAGACCGATTAGAGAAGAGTTAAGAGAACTTGTTGCAGATATTGCAGATAATTTCTCTATCCCAGTTCTTTTTGTTACTCACGATTCTGAAGAAGCATTCATCTTTTCAGAAGAGATAGTAATCATAAAAGAAGGAGAAGTGATTGAATATGGCAAAACAGATAAAGTTTTCAATACTCCTATGTTTGTTGAAACAGCCAAACTGCTTGATTTCTCAAATATATGGAGAATAGAAAGCATAAAGAATTCTACGGTTGAGCTCAAAGACGGATTAAAACTTTACTGCAACACAGATAAAGATGCAGACTTTTGCTGTATAAAACCTGAGAATGTTATGATTTTAAGAAAGGATACAGATATATCCGATAAAGAAAACAAAATAGATGTCGTTATAGAAAAAATCAACTTCAGAGGCAGATACATAAACCTTACCACAAAAACAGCAAATAACTTCCAAATAATAATCAACATACCACCACATGTATTGGACAAAATGAGACTAAAAAAGGGTGATTTTATAACTGTATCTTTAAAGAAAGAATCAATAGTTTTATGCAAAAGCAATGACAAACAAAAGCAGAAGGTTATCTAAATGAAGCTAACAAAAATATCACTTGCTATCACAATTATACTATCCCTATTTACCTTATGCGTAATTACTTATGGCTTTATAGAAGTCAATCCTAAGGATATAATCGAGCTATTCAACGATAAGGAGTTTCTTGCTGCAGTCTGGTTTGGCTTAAAGACTTCAATATCAGCCACTATGCTTTCGGCTGTTTTCGGCATACCATCGGGATTCTTTTTAGCCCGAAGCAGTGGAATATTAAATAGCATTCTTGATTCCTTTTTTGATATACCACTAATTATCCCACCACTAATCGTTGGAACGCTACTTTTAACACTATTCAACGCACCGTTTGTAAGAGAATTTTACTCCTTTGTATTTACAACTTCAGGTGCAGTTATAGCGCAATTCTTTGTGGCTTTTCCGTTCAGCGTAAAAGCGTCAAAAAACGCTTTTGAACTTATACCACCGACATACGAAAGGATAGCCATGACACTTGGTGCATCCAACTTCTCTTCGTTTTACGATACAACCTTTAAATTGGCTTTTGGCAGTATTATGTCTGGATTGATGCTTACCTGGCTTAGAAGCTTAGGTGAATTTGGTGCAACATTAATGGTTGGCGGTGGCATAGCCTATAAAACCGCAAACATACCAATAAACATCTATCTTAAAATCACCGAAGGCAACTTCAGTAAAGGCCTTGCCGCAAGTGTCTTAGTTGTAATCCTATCATTTATTGCCGTTGTAATCATAAAATCAATACTCAAGAAGAGATTTAAATACTAAATGTGATGCAATCGCTTGAAAAACATAATCTCTTTTTGTATAAATTTTGTATCATGTTTGTGTTGAGATTTTTTTTGATTTTAAGTTTGCTTATTTTTTCATTCCCTGCAAATGCTTATCAGATCTATACCGTTAAAAAAGGTGATACACTTATAAAGATAGCCCACAAATTCGGTATAAACCCAAAATCTATAAAAGAGATTAATCCTAATATTGATTGGCTAAAGATAAAACCAAAAGATAAGATAAAAATACCAGACATAAAAACAAAGACAGCTCAAAAAAAACAGGAAGACAAAACAGAGAATAAAAATACTTACATAATCAAGAAAGGCGATACACTTATAAAGATAGCAAAAAGGCTTAATTACACCTATGAACAGCTAAAAAAGGCAAATCCCAATGTTGACTGGCTAAAGATAAGACCAGGACAAAAGATTATTCTGCCAAAGGAACACGCAAAAAAAGAGAACAGACCAAAACCCGGTGATATAGGCGACGGATATTACATAGTGGCAAAGGGTGATACTTTAAGAACTATAGCAAAAAGATTTGGTTTGACGCTTCAGAAGTTAAGAGAATTAAATCCAAACTTAAAGGAGATTATCCACCCGGGAGATTTAATAGTTCTGCCTAAGGATTTAACAGAAAAGATAAAAATAAGCAGAGAAGAGAATCTCTTTATTCCACCAAAATATCTGCTTTATTCAACCATATACAAGGTAAAAAAAGGCGATAGTCTATGGAAAATAGCCAAAAAGTTTAAAACAGATGTTGGCGTTTTAAGAACATTAAACGACATCACAGGTAATAACATAAGGGTCGGCCAGGTAATCTTTGTGCCAAATCTTGGTTTAAAAGAGAGCGAAAGATTGAAGTTGAGATACTCAATCTTAAATGAAGAGAGACACGCACTCATAAAGTATGCAGAAAGATTTGTTGGTGCTCCGTATAAATTTGGCGGAGAAAGCTTAAGGCATGGCATAGACTGTTCTGCTTTTGTGCAGAAAATATACAGGAAATTTCACATAAACCTGCCAAGAACAGCAGAAGAACAGTATTTAGCCGCTGGCGTGCCTGTTTCGGTAAAACATTTACAGCCGGGTGATCTGCTTTTCTTTCACACAATGAACTATGCAAAGGTAACACATGTTGCAATCTATATAGGAAACGGCAAGTTTATCCATGCGGCAGGCAGAAAAAGTGGTGTAAAAATATCGCGTTTTACAAGGTATTACTGGAAAAGGTTTGTCGGTGCAAAAAGGGTTCTTGGCGTAAACAATCAGTATGCTTATATTAGGGATAGATCCGGGTAGTAAAATAACTGCCTGCGGTATAATAGACCCATCCACAAAAGATTCCTTCTGGGAAACAAAAAGATTAAGTAATAGACTAAAGCAGGATGATAAGATATTTGAGATATTTAAATTTGTATCGACTGTGATAGATAGATATAAGCCTACAGAGATAGCTATAGAATCACCATTCCATTCTGTTAACATAAAATCTGCAATGGTGTTAAGCGAGATAAAGTCGGCTGCAATTGTTGCTGCAAAACTTAAAAACCTAAATGTATATCAATATTCACCACGAGAAGTAAAACAGTCGATATGCGGATACGGTGCTGCAGACAAGAATCAAGTCAAGTTTGTTATCGAAAAGACGCTTAATATCTCACTAAAGGATGAATTATTGGATGTATCCGATGCTTTAGCAGTAGCTTTAACGCACATATACACAAAGAATCTATGAGACTTTCGTAGCAAGCATACCACAAGCGGCGTTAATGTTTGAACCTTTTGATTTTCTTACGGTAACAAACATTCCTTTACTTCTTAAATAATCGGCAAATTCTTCAATTCTATCCATAGGTGTTGGTTCAAATTTTGTTCCGAGAAGGTCGTGTTTATTCAATGGTATAATATTCAGCTTGCTTTTAAAATTGGACATCACCCTAAGAAGTGCCTTTGCGTCATATTTTGTATCATTGATACCCTTTATCATTACATACTCAAAGGTTATCCTTTTTCTTCGCGGCAATGGAAAATCCTTTAAGCTTTTAAGCACTTCATCTATCGGGTATCTCTCATTAACAGGCATAATAAGGCTTCTCTTCTTTTGAATAGCACTATGTAAAGAGATGGCAAGATTTATGTAAGGTAAATCCTTCTTTAACTTTTCTATCATAGGCGTTATGCCACAAGTCGAAAGCGTTATTCTTCTTTTTGAGATGGCAAACGCTTTATCGTCAATCAAAATCCTTATCGACTTGATGGAATTTTCGTAATTATCAAGCGGTTCTCCCATTCCCATATAGACAACATTGGCTGTCTTTAGATTATTCTCTTTCAATATATATCTAACTTGATTAACTATCTCAGATACAGTTAAATTCCTTTTAAAACCCATTCTCCCTGTAGCGCAGAATTTACATCCCATTCTGCAACCAACCTGCGTAGATACGCATATTGTATATCTATTTTTATCCATCGGTATAAGCACACTTTCGATAAATAAACCGTCATTTAATTCAAATAGATACTTTTTTGTTCCGTCTTCTGCTTCAACACTTCTTACAGATTTAAATCTATAGATAAAAAACTTCTTCTTTAAAGTTTCTCTTACATCCTTTTTTAATACAGTAATCTCAGAAAAATCTTCTATCCTATGTTTATAAAGAAAGTTAAATATCTGTTCTGCTCTATATTTCTCATAACCCAGTTCTACAATTTTATCCTTTAGCTCTTCATACTCTAAAGAAAGTACATCAATCATACAAAAAACACCTTACAGCCGAATTTTTAGATATATTGTATAATTTTGGCTTCTGTTTTTTACATCTATCCATTCTATAAGGACAAAAAGAATAAAAACTGCATCCATCATCTGATGTGTTGTTGTCTTTCACTTCTTCGGATCTTCCTTCAATCAAAGCCTTGGTATAAGGATGTTTGGGTTTATTCAAGGTGTTAAGTTCTTCGACAATCTCACCCTTATACATTACATAAATCCTATCTGAGAGATAGCCTATCAGCCTGACATCGTGAGAAACAAAGACAAATGAAAATTCTCTATCCCTATTTAAATCACAAATCATGTTTACTATCCTTGCCTGCGTTGAGACATCCAAAGCACTTGTAAATTCATCAAATACAACACATTTAGCTTTTGCTATAAGCGTTCTTGCTATTGCCACTCTCTGTTGCTGACCACCACTTAATTCAGATGGCTTTCTTTTCAAAATACTTTTGTCAAGTCCAACCTTCTTAAGCCAAACACCAAGTTCATCATCATTGAGTTTTTCTGCTTCCCTTAATGTATCCCTTATGCTCATTAAAGGATCAAGAGAGGTAGCAGGATCTTGAAAAACCATTCCCACTACCCCTCTTTTCTCTTTTATATTCTTTTTTGTGATTTCTTTACCTTCAAAAAAAACAGAACCCTTATCGGGAACCTCAAGCAAGCTTAAGATTCTGCATAAGGTTGACTTTCCTGCTCCAGATTCGCCTATTATGCCTACATGCTCGCCCTTTTCTACTTTAAGCGATACATCTTTTAAAACTTCTACATACTCGTGACTAAAAAAAGACCCTTTCTTGTATCTCTTCCATACATTCTCAAGCCTTATCAATCCTTCAGACCCAAAACCTGCTCTATTTTCTCTTTCAATACCTGTGGCGTAAATGGCTTAACTATATAGTTGTTAACTCCAGCCTTTAAAGCAGTAATGATATCTTCTTTTGCCGCTTCCGTTGTAACCATAATTATTGGCACATCGTCAAATTTAGAATTCGATCTAATCTTCTTAACAAAGGTCAGTCCATCCATTACGGGCATATTCCAGTCAGTTATAATCAAATCAACTGGATTGTTCTCCAATATCTCTAATGCTTCTTTTCCATTCTCAGCTTCCAAGATCTCATCACCATAGCCTATTCTTTTAAGCGTGTTTTTAATAATCCTTCTCATTGTAGAAGAATCATCAATTGTAATTATTTTCATTTCACCTCACCTCTTTGCATTTGCTTTATTATTTCTTCAACCTCTTTGTCAACTTTATCCTTCTCTTTCTCATCAACAATTGTATGCGCCACCCTTGCTCGCGGCACATTATCGTAAGACGATGCAAACCAGTTATTCAGATAATCCCTTAAAGCCTGAATTACACTTATCACGCGTTCAATCTTCTGGCGCGTGATGTCCTGAAACTGCAGAATCTCCATAGCTTCAAATGTATTGTCCCTAACACTGTTAACCTTATTTTCTATCTCGTCAAGTATATTCATTATGTTTTTAAAATACTCATAGTTATTTTTAATTGAAGTTTTAGGAAAATGCTCAACAAAAAAGTCCATAAACTCCTTGTGCTTTTTGACAAACGGTTTGATGTCTTCTATTAGACCTTCTATCTCATCAACTTCTGCTGAGATTGCTTCGAGTTTCTCAAATAATCTGTTTACCTTCTCTTCGCTCTCCTTATTTATCTCATCAAGCTTATCTATAACCTTATGCTCCTGCGGCGGAAGTCTCACACCTTTAAGTTTTTCTCCAGCCACTTCATCTTCTGTGTCTTTAGCTTCCTCTTTTAACAGAGTCTCTTCCTTCTCTTCTATCTCAAGCTTTTCTCCTTCCTGCTTGGAAAAATCATCTATAAGCGTTTCCACTTCGTCTTTATCACTCTTCTGAAAATCAGCTATAAGAGCATCTATATCATCTTGAGCTGGCGCCATTTTTAATCCTCCGCCTTATTTGGCACTAAAGATACTTGAATAGCAAAACTACCTTCTTCAAACTCAAACGGTATAATTATTGTCGGTGTTCCTTTAGGTGAAGCTATCGTATGGTTTTTACCTATAACTACATTAGGAACAGAGATTTTAAGCTTTATGCCTTTATCCGAAAATATCTTCTTTGCTCGTCCTGCAACCATGTTGGTAAGCTCACCTATGGCGTCTGCCGTATCGGCATCAATCCCCACAACTTCTTCTCCGGTAAAATTGCTAACTATTTTTATCGCCACTTTTCGTGGAAAGGATAAAGCTATAGAGCCAACAGCTTCTCCTGTAATTCCTATAACGCCACTAACATCGTATTCTACCGAATTATCCTTCTTTAGGGCAAGCTGTCCCCTTTTTGGCGTAATAAAAGCAACGGTTGAGAGTATCTCTTCTGTTGCTTCTATAAATGGATTTATCCATTCAACACTCAACTTTGCAGCCATCGCAAAGCTCCTTTCATTTTAGAGATGTTTTAAAACAGCCTGAGTAAACTCTTCGGCAACAAATTTAGTGCAGAAGTCATCAACACCAACTTCTTTTGCCTTCTGTAGATTTGCATTACCAGACAACGAAGTATTCATTATTACTGGAATTTTTCTAAATCTCTCATCTTCCTTTACAAGCTTGGTAAACCTATACCCATCCATATTGGGCATTTCAACATCTGTGATTATTATATCAAGCACCTTACTTATATCACCACCAGACTCTTCATAAAGCTTATTGAGAATATCCCAGGCTTCCTGACCATCCTTTGCCTCTATAATCTTTTCAGCCACTGGTTCAACAGCAGCCTTTATTATCTTCCTTGCTGTTGCAGAATCATCTGCTATCAGAATCTTAGCCTTTTTGGGTTTCTCTTTTGCTCCCTGTACGGCAACATCCCTAATTCGTTTGATATCTTCTTCTGAGAATATACCCAGTTCTTCGCAGATGCTTTCAAAGTCGAGAATAATCATTACATGCTCTTCATCTAAATTGATTGTTCCTACTATCTTGTTACCGTATTGATGCATCAATACTTCACTTGGTGGTTTAACAAAACGCCACGATACCCTTCTGATTCTTTTAGCATCATGGACAATAAAACCCACCGTTATATTATTAAAAATCGTAATAATAACCTTTTTTGTCTTGATATCTGGCGGCTCATTGATGCCAAGCCACTTGGCAAGGCTTACGATGGGTATTACCTCTCCTCTTAAATTATAGATACCTTCGATTAATGAATCCTTTGATGGAATCTTTATCAAGTTAGGATACTTTATTATCTCCTTCACCTTTGCTATATTTATTCCGTAAATACCTTCATAAATCTTGCCATCTTCTCTAAGCTCATACATTCTAAAGTCAACCAGCTCCATCTGGTTGGTGCCGACTTGGAGTATATCAATCTTATCTTCGCTTCTTTCACTCATCTTTGACTACCTCCATCGAACTGCTTTTTGAATAGAGACTGCCACCTTCTTTAAGCAGTTCCTCTATGTTGAGCAATGTTATAATTTTCTTTGGCATTTTTCCAACACCTTTTACATACTTCTCTATGTTTGGCGGAATATTGGGTGGTGTTGGCTCTATCCTATCCTTTTCAACATAGTAAACCTTCTCTATCTTATCTACGACAAAACCTACATTGAACTCCTCATGATTTATTATGATAATCCTTGTATGCTCTGTTATTGGTTTTGCGACGAAACCAAATTTAACCCTTAAATCAACAACAGGTATTACTTTACCTCTCAAATTTATAACACCCATAACATACGGACGGGTATTTGGCACATAGGTATAATCAACAGGTTTTATTATCTCTTCAACATCAAGTATATCTATACCGTATAGTTCTTTGTTTAAGATAAAACCCACAACCTGCTCATATTCGTCTTTCATTATTATGGTGCCGCCGGCCTTTTTACCCTTCTTGGCAAGCTCTTCTTCCAACTCTTCATTCAATGCCAAGCTTTTATCAAACAGATCAACATCTTTCGTGCTCATTTACACCCCCTTCTAAGCAACAAGTATATTTTTCTTTGACGATGATTCAATCGCTCTGTTTAGTTCTTCTTCCTCTATAGGAGTAAACACAACATCGTTTATTCTCGCTTCTTTTATCTTCTCCTTGTCGAAGGTTCCATCTGCCGATATGCCTATTATAGGAACGGTTTTATAGGCAGGCATATCCCTTAAAGACTTAGCAAGATTATATCCATCCTTTATGTAAATACCTAAATCAACAAACACAAGATCTGCTATATGCTCGCATGCAATATCAAGAGCTTCCTTATCCGTATGAGCAAAGAAAACATCGTATCCTTTCTCTTTAAGCTGCGGCTCGATTTGATTCTTTATCTCTTCCTTTCTTGCAGCTATCAAGGCTACTGGCTTATCCTTCTCGTACATCTCTATTAAATGATCTTCGATGTTTGTAGATATAAGTGAAGCTTCGTTTACCACATTTGCAACATCAAGTATTAAGGTAACAGAACCATCACCCATTATTGTTGCACCAGAGATACCTTTGATGTTCGTTAAATAGTTACCCAACGATTTGATAACAATCTCTTCCCTACCTATCAGTTCGTCAACTATGAGACCGATTTTCTTCTCTGCAACAGCAACAACAACCACATATATCTCTTTTCCATCAAGCGTCCTTTTGTTATCTCCTATTCCCAGTGTATCTCCAAGATAAACAAGCGGTATAATGTTATCCCTTAACCTTAATACATCTTTATTCTCAACCTTATCTACATCATCCTTTGTTATCCTTACCGTCTCAACAACGCTTACAAGTGGTATTGCGTAATACTCTTTTGTTACTTTAACAAGCAGCGCTTGAATAATTGCAAGTGTTAGCGGTATCTTTAAGGTTATAGTTGTTCCCTTGCCAAGTTCAGACTTAACTTCAATCACACCGTTAAGCTTTTCAACATTGGTTTTCACCACATCCATTCCAACGCCACGACCTGATATATTTGTAACCTTCTCAGCCGTTGAGAATCCCGGTTTGAATATTAGAGTATAAGCTTCTTCTTTGCTCATCTGTCTTGCTTCGGTTTCTGTTATAAGTCCTTTCTCCAATGCTTTCTGCTTTAACTTTTCAGGATCCATTCCGCGACCATCGTCTGTCGTTTCAATAACTATATAGTTTCCTTCGTGGTATGCAGATAAGATAATAGTTCCCTTTCTCGGTTTGCCAAGCCTTTCTCTTTCTTCTGGTGGTTCTATACCATGATCAATCGCATTTCTAACTATATGGACAAGCGGATCATTTATCTCTTCTACAACACTCTTATCAAGCTCCGTCTCTGCGCCCTTTATAACAAGTTCAACTTCCTTATTTAACTCCTTCGATATATCCCTGACGACCCTTGGGAATTTATTGAACACCTTACCTATCTGAACCATTCTTGTTTTCATTACACCCATCTGTAGATCGGTTGTAACAAGTGTAATCTGGTTTGCAACTTCACTTAACTCTTCGACTATCTCGTCTCCGTTGAACTTCTCTTCTGCTTTGGCTGCAACACTAACAAGCCTGTTTTTACCCAATACAAGCTCACCGACCAAGTTCATCAAATCATCAAGACGCTCAACATCAACCCTAATGGTCTGCTCAACAAGCGGTTTGGACTTTTTGGGTGCTGCTGCGGCAGTCTTCTTTTTGGCAACAGCTGTAGGTTGACTCTCTTTCTTTTCTTCTTTTTTCTCCTCTTCTTTTTCTTCTTGTTTTTCTTCTGCGGATTGTTGCTGTTGTTGAAGTTTCTTCTGCATTCTTCTCTTTCTATCTTCTTCCATTCTCTGTTTAAGCAGTCTTTCTATCTCTGCATCTATATCATCTATCTTTTTGTCTTCTTTTTGTTCTTCTTTTGGCTCTTCTGCTTTTTCTTCTTCTGTCTGCTCTTCAAGTTGCTCTTCTTCTTTTATCTCTTCCTCTTGAGCTTTGATAAGTTCTTCTTCGCTTAATTCTTCTTCAGCTTCAGTCTCTTCCTTTTGTGCTTGCTCTGAAGAAGATTGGTAATTCTCATCCAAAAATCTTGCAAGCTCATTTAGATTATCTTCAATATCGATGGCTTCTGGATCTTCGCCTTCTTTGATTGCTTCTATTATCGCTTTTGCCTTATCAACGCCTGCCAATATGGCATCCATCATATCGCTGTCTAACTTTATCTCAAACTTTCTTAATCTATTTAAAACATCTTCAAGCTTATGCGTTAGCTCGGTTAGCTTTTCAAACCCCAAAAAGCTTGCAGAACCTTTGATTGTATGGAATGCTCTAAATATCTTGTTTAGAAGCTCTTCATCTTCACTTTCGTTTTCTAATCTAACCAAATCTTCATCTAACTCTTCTAATAACTCGTCTGCTTCGATAAGAAAATCTTGTACTATCTCTTGCATCTCTTCCATATTTTCACTCATTTTTCCCCTCCTTCATTTTTCTCATCGTTTTATCAAAATAATCCACAAGTTTATTTACACCTTCGGCAAGCTCATCTAACTCCACTATATCAACCTTTGGGAGCCTTTTTGAATAATCGCCGTTTAATATCGCTTCAATTGCTTCAACAGTCCTATTGATCGGCACGACAATCCTTTTTGATACTGCAAAGGTAACAACAATAGACACAAGCACAACAAATGAGCTAAAAAGTCCAAACAGAGCAAGCGTATAGGTGGTTCTCTGCGTTATATTATTACTCAAATCGTTTATTGGCTTATAAAATATATCCGTTGGCAATGTCAAGCCAAGCCCCCATCCATATTTTTCAACATAGGTGTATCCAACAAACTTATCCACCCCCCTAAACACATAGCGCGCAACACCCGTCTTACCCTTCAAGATATCCTGTTTTACTATTTTTGCAAGTGCTTTTCCATTTGATGGGTCAGTTAAATCTACATGGTCAACAAGTGTTATTAATGGATGCTCTTTTGTTGGTGGATCATAGATCAAAATGCCTTCTTTGTTTATAATCCATAAATACTTTTGAGAATAAGGATAAAGCTGTGCTGTCTTAACAAGAGAATAAAAACCGTAAGGATTATAATCAAACGCTACATACACAGGTTGTTTTCTGTTATCTCTCCCAAGATATACAAACGAAAACGACACGCTGCCATCACTATTTATATGAAAATCGTAATATACTATCTTTTTATATATAGGCTTTGTGGCCATCTTTTTTATAGCACTTTTTAAGAAATCAAACCTTTCAAACGAAGGATACTTTACAATTATATCTGCCTTATGATCAAAAACAGCTATCGATTTTATATCTAAAACATTGCTCATCTCCCTGTAGATATCTTCAAGCTGTTTGGTATCCAATTTTCCTTCTATAAGCCTTTTCTCTAATGCTTTTCCAAACATATAAGAGACGCCTTCTTTTGCGTCCATATCACCCTTTAATATTTTGGCATAAGATACGACTTCCTTCTCTAAATTCTCATCTGCATTTTCTTTAAATACGGCTTCAACATTGCTGACACTATATTTTTTCAAAGACATAATAGTAAACATAGCAGCCATACTAAAAACAATTACAATCATCAACACAAGCAGCGTCGTATAAACGACTATCCTTGTTGAAAGCCTTTTAATCATTTAACTCTTTAATCCTTATATCTGCCCTCTTTTCAATAGGTATAACTATTACAACTTCCGTCCCCTCACCTTTTCTTGACTTAAGTGTTATGTTTCCTGCATATCCTTCTATCAAAAATTTGGCAAGCGAAAGTCCTATACCCATATTCGAAGGTTTTGTTGAATAAAACGGTATCGTCGTCAAAGGAAGTTCGTCTTCATCTATACCTTTACCGTTATCCTTAATCGATATAACTGCATTTTTACCTTCTTTTGATATCCTTACAACGACTTTTGGATTGTTTAGGCCTTCTGTAGCATCCAATGCATTCTTTAATATCTCATCTATAACAAACGAAAGATGCATTTTATTTACATAGACAGAAACCTTATCCTGCTCTTCTATGATAAACTCAATCTTATCTTCATAGCTCTTTTTAAGTTCTCTAACGACTTTGCCAACATCAACCCTTTCAAGCTCAACTGGCAAAGAGTTGCTTACAACTTCGATATTGGCTATTATGCTAATAATCCTGTAAAGACTTTTCTCCACTATCTCAATATATTGAATAAGCTTCTCTGTATCATCGCCGCTTCTTAGCTTGGCTTTAATACGCGACAGCATACCACCTGCAGACATGATAGGATTTCTTATAGAATGAGAGATGCCTTCGGACATATACTTAAGTATCTTTATATAACTTGAATCGGAGATAGTCGTTGTTCTTTTCTCAACAGGGCTAAGATCGAATATCTCAAACACATACCTATCTTCATAACAAAACGCATTCAGCCAGCAGAAGACTAACTCTCCTTCTTTATCAACAAATCTCATAAAGTTTGAATAGGTTGAACCCTTATCAATCAGCTTTAACACATTTTTGAAAAAAATATCCCTATCGTCGCTTTTTAGAATAGCCTTGATATTATCACCCTTTTTAAGCTCAAATAGATTGACTATCGCTTTATTTACAAATTCAATAGTGCCATCCTTATCAAATATAGCAAGTCCGTCTGCCAGTCTGTTTAGTAAACCTTCGACTTTCTCCACTTCGCCTTTCCCTTTAGAAGTTAAAATTTAATGTTGGATAAAATTTTACTAAATTAAAAATTAATCGTCAAAAACTCTTTTAAATATCTCGTCCATTCTCCTTATGTAATAGCGTGGATTGAAGCACTCGTCTATATCTGAAGAAGTTAAATATTTCTTAATGAATTCATCATTTGCAATTAGCTCTTTAAAATCCTTCTCATTCTCCCACGAATCCATAGCGTTTTTCTGCACTGCTTCGTATGCTTCAATCTTATCAGCACCCTTTTCAACAAGCTTCAGCATTACCCTTTGCGAATATATAACCCCTTTGGTGAGATTGAGATTTCTCATCATATTCTCTTTGTAAACAACAAGGTTCTTCAATACATTATTTAGCCTAAAAAGCATAAAATCAAGCGCTATGTTAGAATCTGGCAGAATTATTCTTTCGTTTGACGAGTGGCTTATATCCCTTTCATGCCATAAAGCAACATTTTCAAGTGCAGCAATACTGTTTGACCTAATTAAACGCGCAAGTCCACATAAGTTCTCACTTAAAACGGGATTTCTCTTATGTGGCATAGAAGAAGACCCTTTTTGTCCTTTGTGGAAAAACTCTTCTGCTTCTCTAACTTCCGTTCTCTGATAGTGTCTTATCTGGGTTGCTATCTTCTCAATGGTTGATGCAACAACAGCAAGCGTCGTCATATATTGTGCATATCTATCGCGCTGAATTATCTGACTTGAGATTGGTGCAGGTTTAAGTCCAAGCCTTTTACATGCATACTCTTCAACTTCAATCGGCACATTGGCAAATGTTCCCATAGAACCAGATATCTTACCGTATGAGATATTCTCCTTTGCATCTTCCATTCTCTTTAGATTGCGTTTCATCTCAGCATACCAGAGTGCAAGCACAAAGCCAAAGCTGATAGGCTCACCATGAATGCCGTGAGACCTACCTATCATCAAGGTATCCTTAAACTCAAAAGCCCTTTCTTTTAAGGTTTTAAGCACTTCCTTAATATCGTTAATCAAAATCTCTGCCGAACGCTTCAAAGCCAAAGCCATCGCGGTATCTATCGTGTCTGACGATGTTATACCAAAATGCAGATAATCACCTTCTTCACCAAGACTCTCTTTAACATTCTCCAAAAAAGCCACAACATCGTGCCTTGTTATCTTCTCTATCTCTTCAATCCTGCTTATGTCGAACTTTGCATTTTTCCTAATCTTATCAGCTGTTCCCTTTGGAATAGCGCCTATATGCTCCCAACCTTCACATACGGCTATCTCAACTTCAAGCCATCGAGAAAATTTTGCTTCTTCAGTCCATAGATTTCCCATCTCTTGTCTTGTATATCTTTTTATCATGGCAACACCTCTAATACATAATCTTCAACATTACAGTTATGCGTTACAATAAATTCTATCTTTTTATCCCAATTTGGTATATGGTTTTTAAAGTGTTCAACAACACTCAAAGGAGCCTTTAATCTAAATCCCTTCTTTTTAGAGTATCTAATCTTCTCATAAATCTCAGAACAGACAAGCGGAACGCTTTTAACCAATCCACCATTATAACAATCTGGACACTTGTCAAACATCTCATCGAATATATCCGTATTACTTTTTCTTCTTGATATCTCAACAACTCCAAGCTCACTCATCTTGCTAACATATGTTTTTCTCTTGTCATTCTTTGCAAGCTTAAACAATACATCCTGAAGTTTTTCTATATACTTTCTGTCTGACATATCTATAAAATCAACAATAATCAAACCACCGAGATCACGCAGGTTAATCTGCTTAAATATCTCATAAGCAGCTTCAAGGTTTATCTTAAATATGGATTCTTCTGGCTCATCTGTGTGATAATGATAACTGCCAGAATTAACATCAACGGCAAAGAATGCTTCTGTTTTTTCTATGATAATATAACCACCACTTTTAAGATGAACAATATTGTTTTGCAAATTCCTTATCTCATCTATTATGCCGAAGTGCTCAAATACAGGTTTATCACCTTCATATAAAACAGCTCTATCAGCACACCTGTTTGATGTAATATTTAGATATTCCTTTGTTTTCCTATAAATATCAGCATCGTCAAAAACAATCTCATCTGTTGTGTAATCGCAGTATTCCCGAATAACCCTTATTGGAAGCTGCGGCTCTTCATAAATTAAGGCAGGTGCCTTATAGACAGAAAATCTTTGGCTAATCTCTCTGTTTATAGATTTTAAGTATTCAGCTTCTCTTATAAGCTCATCTTCTTTTGCAAACCTTGATGCCGTTCTTGCTATAAAACCAATATTATCTTCTCTTAGATCGGACAAAAAATTTCTCAACCATTTTGATTTAGTTTTATCTTCTATATGCTTTGATACACCTACAAAATCACTATTTCTCAGAAGAACAAGATAGTTGCCTGCAATAGTAATATTTGGCGTAACCTTTGCACCTTTGGTTGAAACTATAGGTTTGTAAACCTGAACAAGTATCTCTTCTCCTTCCTTTATATTAATACCGTTGTTCTTTATATTATCAATGCAATGTGCGTCTATACACAGAAAAGCCTTTTTGTCCAATCCTATATCCACAAACGCAGCTCCAATGTTAGGCACAATATCCCTTATAACACCCTTATACACATTGCCAACGACAGCATCGTTTGAATATGTCTTTCTCTTTATAACAAGCGTTATAAGTTTATTATTCTCAACAAGCGCAGCTTTAACAACAAACGGATCAGAAGATATTATCAACCGTTTCATAGCTTATTCTTATACCTTATTGCAAGCAAAATTCCAATAGCAAAATAGGCTGTAATCATAGAACTACCACCATAACTAAAAAACAGAAGTGGAACGCCAACAACAGGCAGAAGCCCAACTGTCATACCAATGTTGAACGCCACAGAAATCCATAGGTATGTTATTATACCCAACCCTGCTATTCTATCAAAATCATTTGTCGCATGTTTAACGATGGTTATGGCTCTAAGAAAGACAACAGCATAAAGAAGAAGCAGGACAATATCACCGACAAACCCCCACTGCTCACTAAAAACAGAGAAGATAAAATCCGTATGGCTTTCTGGAATAAAGCTTAGTTGACTTTTTCCAACACTATCAATCCCAAGACCTATCAACTTCCCAGATCCTATGGCTATCTCAGATTGAATTGTATTGTATCCATAGGTCGTAGGCGCGCTATATGGGTCTAAAAATCCCATTATCCTATCCTTCTGATACGGTTTAAGACTCCACCAGGCAAATGGCATTAAAACCAAAACAAAGGCAAAACCTTTTATAATCAGCGATCTCTTTAGGCCAATACTTAAGAATATTACAACCGCTATAACCGCAACGATAACGGAAGTTCCAAGATCCGGTTGTTTAAGAATAAAAATCGTAGGCAATAACACAATTAAGGCAGGAAATAGAAGGTCTTTTAGATTGTAATGTCCGGGTTTAGGGTTTTCATCGAAATAGGAAGCCAGCATTAACACAACGGCTATCTTTATAAACTCAGAAGGCTGAAGGTGAACCCAGCCTAAGGATATCCATCTTCTTGCACCATGACTTAAGACACCGTTTGCAAAAACAAGAACAAGTAAGAATAGAGAAATTAGATAGATAATTGTAGAACTCCTTTTTATATAACGCGTATCTATATGGTAAACTATCAGGGAAACAATTATGCCGGCAGAAACCCAGATAGATTGCTTTATCGCAAAAGCTGCACCTTTTATGGTTGTTGAGATAGTAAAAATTCCAAGAAGAGAAATCAAAACAACACTGAAAAATAGCGGATAATCAAAATACTTAAACCTTTTAGGATTCAGCTGAAAAATCATTTTTTAAGTTTCTCTCCGATGATGGTAAAGGATATAACAGTAAGGAATATCACAACACCTGCAAAAAAGCTCATCCACCACGCAACCTGAATAACATCCTTGCCTTCAGAGAGAATAGAACCCCAACTTGCAGTCGGTGGCTGAACACCAAGTCCAAGAAAGGATAAGGCAGACTCAGAAAGAATAGCAGAACCAACACCAAGCGTGGCATAAACTATAACCGGTGATATGGCATTTGGTATTATATGTCTAAATAGGATATACAGATCACTTTTATTAAGAAGCTTGGCAGCTTTTATGTATCCAAACTCTCTGATTTTTAGACTTTCTGCCCTTACGATTCGTGCTATACCCATCCAGCCTGTTAAACCTATGATAATCATAACATTAAAAATATTAGGTCCCAAAACAACAACTACAGCAAGTATGAGAAAGAAGACAGGAAATGTAAGCATTATATCAACAAACCGCATCATTATCGTATCAACCAATCCACCAAAGTATCCGCTTATTGCACCATAAATCACACCTATGCTTGTTGAGATAACAACAGCTATAAGCGACACAGAGATAGAGATTCTGCTTGCATATATAATTCGAGAGAAAACATCCCTTCCGATTCTGTCTGTGCCAAACAGGTGATGCCAACTTGGTGGTTTTAAGATAGCATTTGGGTCTATAGCATAAGGACTATAAGGCGCTATATAATCGGCAAAAATAGCACTTAAAAAGACAACAGCTATAAAAAACACGCTAAACCAGAAAAGGACATCCTTCTTTGTTTTCACAGCTAAAAATTATCAAAAAGAGCAAGCTTTTTCAAAGGAATATGAATGT
>CAYTZD010000008.1:24627-30340 GCA_964442345.1 uncultured Hippea sp.
TCTGTTCTATATCTTGAACTTTACTGGTTTTAAAGAAAAATAAATCGCGCACCGATACTTCTCAAAATACACTGTTCTATATATGTATTGTTATATATACCGAAAGAATTTTTTACATTTTTTTAAATTTTTCTTCACAAAATACTTGACTTTTTAGTTTTTTTTATTAAACTTGCCTGCCGAGTGTGGGGGTAGAAGCCTGCCTTCATAAGGCCGTAAGGCCAATTGCCTCACTTTTTTTGATTTTCCTCTCTTTTAGCCTCCTTTTGAGCCCGCTTCAACAAGCCCACGACAAGGAGAGGCCCACACTCTTTTTTTATTATTTGATAAAATCCAATTCCGATGGTAATATTCTCATAAAATTGAGTAGGAAGGGAGGGAAAGATATGGCAGAAGCGATAAGTCTAAGCAGATTCATATTAGAAGAGCAAAGAAAACACCCTGAAGCTGTTGGTGATTTTACGCTAATTTTGGAACAGATAGCATTTGCAGCAAAAATTATATCAAGAGAAGTAAATAAAGCAGGACTTGTAAACATACTTGGCACAGTTGGGACAGAAAATGTGCATGGTGAGAAACAACAAAAGCTGGATGTATATTCAAACGAACAGATGATTAAAGCACTTGATCCTACAGGTAAAGTATGCGCAATGGCAAGCGAAGAGATAGAAGATATGCTACCTGTAAGCGATAAAAGCTTAGAAGGAAAATATGCTGTTGTTTTTGATCCGCTTGATGGCTCAAGCAATATTGATGTAAATGTAAGTATCGGAACGATATTTGGTATATACAAAAGACTCGATGACCCAGATTGTAAAAAATCCCTTATGCAACCAGGTAAAAACCTTGTATGTGCAGGCTATGTAATCTACGGTTCAAGCACAATGTTTGTCTATACAACAGGACATGGCGTAAACGGATTTACACTTGATCCAAGCGTTGGCGAGTTTTTGCTCTCCCATCCAGATATAAAGATACCTGAATACGGTAAGATTTACAGTATAAACGAGTCAAACTACTTCAGATGGGCAAAAGGGATTCAGGAATTTGTAAACTTCATAAAACAGCACCCAGACAGACAATACACAGCAAGGTGGATTGGATCACTTGTTGCCGATTTCCACAGAAACCTTCTCAAAGGCGGCATCTTCTTGTATCCTGAAGACTCAAAGAATAAAAACGGCAAGCTAAGACTTTTATATGAGGCAAATCCGATGGCGTTTATTATAGAAAACGCTGGCGGTATGGCAACAGATGGTAAACAGAGAATTTTAGATATACAGCCAGAAAGCCTGCATCAAAGGGTTCCATTAATAATCGGTTCCAAATATGAAGTTGAAAAATACTTAGAATTTAGAGAAAAATACGGATAAATGAATGTTGTAATAGCAGGCGCAGGCGGTGTTGGTTTTCATATAGCTAAACAGCTAAGCGAAGAGAAAAAGAATGTTGCAATTATAGAGAAAGATGTTGACAAAGCTGCATTTGCCAATGAACACTTAGACTGTCTTGTCCTTCAGGGTGAAGCAACAGATATAGAAACGCTAAAAAAAGCAGGCTGCGACAAGGCAGATATGTTTATAGCTGTTACAAATTCTGACGAAGTAAATATGATAAGCTGCTTTGTCGTAGCCCAACACTTCAATGTATCAAAAAAGATCGTCAGACTAAGAAATATACAATATTCAGAAAGTCAAATGCCGTCGTTTAAAAAGATAGGCATAGATTTTGTCATAAACCCTGAAGTCGAAGCTGCAAAATCTATCGTAAACACGGTAAACTTTGGTGCTTCAAGTGATGTTATAATATTTGGCATAGACATACAGATGCGCGGAATTCACATAGACGACAATTCGCCATTAAAGGATAAATCAATTTTTGAGATAAAAAACATCATCAACCGAAACTTTATAATTGCTGGTATAAAGCGAGAAAATGAAGAACTGATAATACCAAGTGGCCAAACCATCGTAAAGGAAGGAGATTATGTATATATAGTAGCAAAACAGGATACAATAAACGACATTGTTGAGATGGCAGGCAAGTCAGTTATAAAAATAAAAGATATCGCCATTTTTGGCGCAGGAGATATAGGTCTTATGGCAGCAAAGGGACTAAAAGGCAAAAAGAGAAACATAAAAATAATAGATAAGGATTACGAAAGATGCAAAGTCGTGGCAAATATGTGTCCAAAAGCAACGGTAATTCACGGATATGCAGACGATGCAGAACTATTTGAAGAAGAGAATATCGGCGATTTTGATGTTGTAATAACAACAACGGATAACGAAGAGATTAATCTCCTTTCTGCCATATACGCAAAAAATATAGGAACAAAAAGGGCTATCGCTCTGCTTGACAAGACAAATTACATTCTTATGGCAAACAAGCTTAATGTCGATGCTGTTATAAGCCCAAAACTCACAACGGTAAACAGTATTCTAAGGTTTATTAGAAAAGGCAAGATATTGGGTGTGTATTCAATCTTTGGTGGAGAAGCCGAAGCATTAGAGTTTTCCGTATCGGAACATTCAAAGCTTTCAAACAGAGCCATAAAAGATGTAAAACTTCCAAAAGGCAGTCTAATTATTGCCATAAACAGAGATAATCAAAACATAATCCCAGACGGCAGTTTTATAATAAAAGAAAATGACAGAATGGTTATATTTACAAAGAAAAAGCACATTCCACAAATTGAACAGATAATATGAGAATCAAGCTTATAATTCGCTTTTTGAGTATATTGATAAGTCTTACAAGTATCTTTATGCTCTCATCGGTAGCCTTTTCGTTTTATTACAAAGATAATCAGTGGCTTAAGTTCTTAGGGATTATAGTCTTTGGCATCATCTTAGGTATAGTCGGTATCATTTCAACTAAGGATACACCAAAAGAGTTAAACAGAAAAGAAGGATTCCTGCTTGTTACATCAAGCTGGATAGTCGTATCGGCTTTTGGCAGTCTCCCATATATCATTATTGGACATCTAAGCTTCACCGATGCCTTCTTTGAAACAATGTCTGGATTCACAACAACAGGTGCATCGATTTTAACAAACATAGAAGCCTTACCAAAATCCCTTCTATTCTGGCGATCTCTGACGCACTGGCTTGGCGGTATGGGAATAGTCGTCCTAACCGTAGCCATACTGCCAATGTTGGGAGTCGGCGGTATGAATCTAATAAAAGCAGAAGCGCCAGGGCCTTCGGTTGAAAAGATCTCACCGCGCATAACAGAGACAGCCAAGTATCTCTGGTTTACATACATTTTGCTAAGCGGTATTGAGACAGTCCTTCTGCTTTTTGGCGGAATGAACCTATTCGATGCTTTAACCCACACATTCGGCACGATGGCAACAGGCGGATTTTCACCAAAAAACTCAAGTGTTGCATTCTTTCATTCGGCTTACATAGATTGGGTTATAACGATTTTTATGTTTATTGCGGGCGCCAACTTTGCCATACACTTCAAGCTTCTAACGGGAAAATTCAACGCTTTCAAAGACGAAGAACTTAAAGCTTACACACTTATTATACTCGTTGCCGTATTCACTGTTACGATATTCAACCTGCCAATTTACAAAGATTTTCTTAACTCCCTAAGATACAGCGCCTTTCAGGTTGTCTCAATCATAACAACAACAGGTTATGCAACAGCGGATTATGAGAAGTGGAAACCAGCAGCACAGATGATCTTATTCCTGCTTATGTTTATTGGCGGATGCGCAGGTTCAACAGGCGGAAGTATAAAGGTCGTAAGGATTTACACGCTTGCAAAACAGGCAATAAATGAACTTAAATACAACATTCATCCAAAAGGTGTATTCACATTGAGATTGAACGGTCAACACATAAGAAAGAATATGATTTATTCAACAGCTGGGTTTTTCTTCCTTTATATGGGAACATTTATAACAATTGCCTTAGTTGTGTCGTTTTTTGGCATTGACATATTAACATCGCTTTCGGTATCGGCAGCAACACTTGGTAATATAGGTCCTGGCTTTGGTATGGTTGGACCTACAGATAACTATGCGTGGCTTCCAACAACTGTTAAGTGGATTTTAAGCTTTACAATGCTTGCAGGAAGGCTTGAGATTTACACTGTGTTTGTTCTTTTCTCGCCAGCTTTCTGGAAAAAGTAAAGCAGACCGAAACTCGGCCTGCAGGATTACTCTTCTTTGTCTTTCATAAGCGGAAATAGAATTACATCCCTGATTGATGGATTGTTCGTCAAAAGCATAACAAGCCTGTCTATTCCTATGCCTTCGCCTGCTGTTGGCGGCAAGCCATACTCAAGCGCCCTAATATAATCTGCATCATACATCGACGCTTCTTCGTCGCCCTTCTTTCTCTCTTCAAGCTGTTTTAAGAATCTCTCCTTTTGATCAAACGGGTCGTTAAGCTCACTAAAAGCATTTGCAACTTCCATTGCACCAATAAACAGTTCAAATCTGTCGGTTATATTTGGATTCTCTTTGTTTCTTTTTGCAAGTGGCGATATGGCAACGGGATAGCCATAAACAAATGTTGGATTGATAAGCTTTGGCTCAACCACTGCATCAAATATCTCAGCTAAAACCTTCTCATGGCTTGTATTCTCATCAACCTTTTTTTCAAGCTCTTTAGCAAGCTTCAACGCTTTTTCTCTATCGTTTATTATCTCATCTGAAACACCGCCAATCTCTTTTAAGCCTTCATAGAAATCTATGCGTCTCCAGGGTCTTGAGAAATCAATTATATTGCCGTCGTATTCAATCTTTCTATCTTCAATGCCAATCTTATCCAAGACATAATCAAATAACTCTTCTGTAAAATCCATCAAAAACTTGTAATCCTTATAAGCGATGTAAAACTCCATCATTGTAAATTCAGGATTGTGTTTTAAGTCCATACCTTCGTTTCTGAAGTTTCTATTTATCTCAAACACACGCTCAAGTCCACCGACAACCAATCTTTTCAAATACAGCTCAGGCGCTATCCTTAAATAAAGCGTCATATCAAGCGCATTGAGATGCGTAACAAACGGCTTTGCAGCAGCACCACCGACAAGCTTATGCAACATCGGTGTTTCAACTTCAATAAACCTTTTAGACTGCATGAACTCCCTTATTGCATTGATTATCTTAAATCTCTTTATAACCGTCTCTTTTGTTGAATCATTAACAATTAAATCAAGGTATCTCTGTCTGTATCTTAACTCTTTATCCTTTAAGCCATGCCACTTTTCAGGCAACGGTCTTAAAGATTTTGTTAAAAACACTATCTTTGTGGCTCTGACGGTAAGCTCACCTGTTTTTGTCTTAAACAAAACACCTTCAACGCCAATTATGTCGCCTATGTCGAGTTTTTTGTAAAGTTTAAACTCATCTTCTGGCAAGCTCTTCTTTTCTGCATAAACCTGAATATATCCCGTAAAATCCTTTAGCTTCAAGAATCCAGCTTTTCCAAAGCTTCTGTATGCCATTATCCTGCCTGCAACCTTTACAGATTTATTTATCTTCTCAAGCTCCTGTTGATCCTTTTCATCAAACTCATCGTGTAAATCTTCAGCAAAGCTATCAGGCTCAAAACCGTTAAAATAAGGATCTATACCGTTCTTTTTTAGCTCCTCAAGCTTTTCAAGCCTTCTTTGAATAAGCTTATTTTCACTTTCTGCCATCTTTTATCCCTCCGTATTTTTATATAAAGGCTCAACAATAATTTCATCCATA
>CAYTZD010000008.1:30440-32778 GCA_964442345.1 uncultured Hippea sp.
TACTACTCCACCACTTTTTCTTTCAAAGCTTCCCTTATAAAATCATTAATCTCACCATCAAGCACCGCCAAAGCGGCCATATCCTTCTTTTCAACACCCGTTCTATGGTCTTTAACCATCTTATAAGGATGCAAAACATAAGACCTGATTTGACTGCCCCACTCTATCTTCTTTTTTTCGCCTTCCAACTGCTCAAGCTCTTTTCTCTTTTTCTCCTGTTCAAGCTGATACAGTTTTGATTTCAATATCTTTAAAGCAAAAGCCTTATTCTTATGCTGACTTCTCTCGTTCTGACAACTAACCACAATGCCAGTTGGAATATGCGTAATCCTTACGGCTGAATCCGTTTTATTTACATGCTGACCACCAGCACCGCTTGCCCTAAAGGTGTCTATTTTTAAGTCAGCTGGATTTATCTCAATATCTGCGTCGTCTTCTGTTATCTCTGGTAATACAGAAACAGACGCAAAACTTGTATGCCTTCTTCTGTTAGCATCAAACGGTGAAATTCTAACAAGTCTATGCACACCGTGCTCTGTTTTTAGATAACCGTATGCCTTATCTCCTTCAACCAGAAATGTTATACTTTTATATCCAGCTTCATCGCCCGGCTGTAAATCCATTATCTCAAGCTTATAGCCATTCTTATCACACCACATTGAATACATCCTAAAAAGCATAGAGACCCAATCGCAAGCCTCTGTTCCACCAGCGCCAGAATGTATCGTTACAATGGCGTTTGATGAGTCGTGCTTACCGCTTAAAAACGCTTCAACTTCGGCATTATCGACTTTTTTTCTTAAATTCTCTATATTCTCCTTTAACTCTTCTGTAAGGCTCTCATCATCTTCTGCCAATTCGCTTAATTCAAGCAACACTGCAACATCGTCTTCTAACTCTTTAATCGTCTCAAGCTGCTTCTCTATAATATTTTGCTTTTTCTTCAATGATTGAAGAAGTTGATAGTCGTTCCAATTGCTGCTGTCTTCTAACTCTTTCTGTATCTCTTCTAATTCTTTCTTCTTGGCAGAAGGGTCAAAGATACTCCTTTAGTTTTTCTATTTTATTCTTTAGCTCGATAATTTCTTCTCTCACTTTTGCCCTCCTATAATCCGAAAAGTTTTCTTAAAACATCTTTGGCTTTCTTTATATCTTCTTCATCAAGACTGCTTATTCTCTTTTTTATATCCTTTCTGTTAAGCGTTGCAATCTTCGAAAGCCTTACATAACTTTTTCTCAAAAGCCCCTTCTTTTGCCAATTTGTTATATCCATATCTGTATCAATGTCGCGCTTCTGTGATGTTATCTTGCTGACTATAACATCTTCATCGCCTGTATCAACAAGCACCACAGCAGGCCTCATAACGGCATTGTTCATATTTGTATATGGAAAACCGATTATTACGATATCACCGAATGTGTACTTCGTCATTTATAATCAAATCTTCATCTTCTCCTTCATCAAAGAATCGATTATACATGATAATATCCCAGCAATCCTTAGAATCGTTTATAACAATCTCCCACCCACCGTTGAGATTTTTAAGTTCATAGACGAACGCTTCAAGTTTGCTTTTATCACCACAGAAAAACACTTCAACCTTACAGTTATACTTATCCATACTTCCTTCTTTTTAAGGTTTTACACCAACATGTATAAATGAGACACCAAATGTGAGCGGAAAATAATAAACATCCTTAAAACCCACCCTTTTCATCATACCAGCCAAGAAATCAACATCAGGAAAACGCCTAATCGAAGATGGCAGATACCTATAGGCGTCTTTATGGCCAGAAATAATCCTACCCAAAAACGGCATGAATGTAAAGGAGTAAAACTCATACATCGCACCAAAAAGCTTGTTTGTAGGCCTGTTGAATTCCAAGATAACAAGTTTACCACCGCTTTTTAGAACGCGCTTAAATTCAAATAAGGCATTCACCCTATCAACAACATTCCTAAAACCAAACGCTATGGTAATACCATCAAACATATCGTCTTTAAAAGGTAATTTTTCAGCAGGTGCACAGACAAATTTAACATCTTTTGTTTTCTTTTTCGCAATCTGAAGCATCTCAAAACTCAAGTCAACACCGTAAACTTCAGAATCTTTTATCTGCCTTCTTATCTGTATAGCAACATCACCTGTCCCTGTTGCAACATCTAAAAACAGGCTGCCTTCAAGCTTACTGATTGCTTCTTTTCTCCATATCTTATCAATATTAAAGCTTAACAGGTGGTTGAGAAGGTCATAGGTTGGTGCAATCGATGAAAACATATCGGCAATCTGTCTATTCTTCTCACTCAAATACATGGGTTAATTTTTAGCAGATAAAC
>CAYTZD010000009.1:0-29507 GCA_964442345.1 uncultured Hippea sp.
ACTTCCCATTCAAGCACACGATAAGAGATAGCTTCTTTTATGTGGGATTGCCTTATGTTATCTGAAGCTTCCAAATCTGCAATCGTCCTTGCTATTTTCAAAATCTTTGAATAACTCCTTAGGGACATACCAAATTTCTCCAAAGCAGTTTTTAACAATAGATGTGTCTTTTCGTCTATTTTGCAATGTTCTTTAAGCATCTTTTCGTTCATCTGTGAATTAAAATTTATACCTGTATCTTTAAACCTTCTCTTTTGAATCTCAACAGCCGCATTTACCATCTCTCTCATCCTGGATGATGAAAGATCAACTTCCTTCTCTGACAATTTATCGTAATCAATCTCAGGAACCTTAATCTGAATATCAATCCTATCAAGAATAGGGCCCGATATCTTGCTTCTGTATTTTCTTATCTGCTGAATCGTGCAGGTGCATTCTCTTCTTTTTGAACCATAATATCCACACGGACATGGATTCATCGCAGCAACAAGCAAAAATCGAGATGGGTATGTTATCTTTGCCTTTGCTCTTGAAATTGTAATAACACCATCTTCAAGTGGTTGCCTTAAAGATTCTATAACATTCCTTTTAAATTCAGGAAATTCATCCAAAAACAAAACGCCATTGTGAGCAAGTGTTATCTCACCAGGCATAGCAGAAGCGCCACCACCAATCAAACTTACATCACTGGAGCCCGAATGTGGACTTCTAAATGGCCTTTTCGTTATTATGGGATTCTCATCGTTAAGCAAACCAGATACGCTGTATATCTTTGTAGTGGTCAGAATCTCATCTTCATTCATCTCTGGCAGAACAGTTGGGATTCGCTTGGCTATCATACTCTTTCCCACGCCGGGAGATCCAATCATCAAAATATTGTGAAAACCCGCAGCAGCTATCGTAATTGCCCGTTTAACTTTAAGCTGTCCTTTTACATCGGCAAAATCCAAATCGTAGTTATCTCTGTATTTTAAAAAATTTAAATCAACTTCAGTCTTGCTTTTCTCTATCTTACCAAGCAGAAAGCCCAACACTTCAGAGAAATGGTCAAAACCGTATGTTTCAGCGCCACTTAAAGCGGCTTCTTTTTCGTTTCTTTTGCTTACAATTAGTTTTAAACCCTTCTGTTTTGCTAAAACACCCATCGGAAAAACGCCTTTAATAGGCCTTAAAACACCATTTAAAGAAAGTTCGGCTGCAAACAGGAATCCTTCGGTTTTTATCTGTAGATTTTCAGAGACACTTGCAAGTCCCAACGCTATAGGCAAGTCCACCGCAGAACTATCCTTTTTTAAATCCGCAGGAGCCAGATTTATCGTTATCTTCTTCGGTGGCAAGTCTATACCGTTATTCTGCAAAACATGAATAACCCTATCCTTGCTCTCCTTTGCTGCACCGGTTGCAAGACCTATAATATTCAGCGAAGGCAGACCCTTAGCTGCATCTATCTCTATCGATATAGGTATGGCATCTATTCCGTTTATTATAGCGCTTTTTAAACTTACAAACATTACTTAACTTCTATCTTAACTTCAGGCGAAGGTTTGCTTTCCTGACCATACTTATCAACGCTTTTTACATAGTAGTAATATGTCGTATTGGGCGAGACTGTATTGTCTGTATAGTAAGTATCAGTCGTCTCTGCTATTTTATGTGTAAAAATCATAAAATGCCTTCTAAATACTTCATACTTTACAGTATCAGCTGAGCCTTTATCCCAATTCAAAACAACAGATTTTCCCACCTGCTTAACGGATATTCCCGTCGGTGGCAGTGGCAGTGGTTTTGTTATAAAACTATGAATCTTTGACGGTTTACTTTCAAGGCCATCCTTATCAACGCTGGTTATGTAGTAGTAATACTTAGCGCCAGCTTCAAGATTAGAATCAAGAAACGACAACTCCTTTGACGGCACTTCTCCAACCATAGAAAAGGCATCTAAATCGTCCGTTCTGCTTCTGTATATCCTATACTTTACAACATCAGCCGTTGGACTTGGCCACCAGAAGATTTTTAGTTTTCCAGCGCCAGCTATCGTAGCCGTTAGGTTTGAAGGTGGCAGTGGTTTAAACTTCGTCGTCGCTTTTGCTATCGCAAGCAGTTCACCTTCAACACCTTCATAATTCACACCCGCCACAGAATAGTAGTATGTCGTCCCATCCTTTAAGCCTTTATCAATATAAAGCGTATTAACATATCCATTTACCCTTCCAATCTTTTTATAAGGTCCGTCCTTCTTTGTGCTTCTGTAGATATTATATGCCACGACTGTCTTATCCTTAGGTGGCTGCCATCTTATTGCAACCATTCGCGGCAAGCCACTTGTTGCTTGAATTTGGGTTGGTGATTTGGGTGGTGGTAGTGTTTTGGCAGAGACAATCTCAGATGCAGGGCCTATGCCTTTATCCGAATAGACAACAATTTTATAAAAATATGTCGTATTATCTTCAAGATGCTTTAAAAATCCACCATCATCAACATAGCTTGTCTTTAGTCTTCCTTCTAACTTTGCTATCCTTTCAAATGGGCCTGTCTCTGACGGTGCTCTGTAAATCATGTATCCTTTAACCCTTGAATCTGCAACTGGCTGCCAGCTTAAACCAATACTTCTTATGCCACTTTTTGCCGTTATACCTTTAACGGCAGGCAAGTCCGTTATAACCGTAGGCTGCTTATTCAATGTTGCACAGCTTGCAAGCAATAAAATTGAAACCATTAACAGAAACAATCTTTTCATGTTTTACCCCCACTTATTACTTTTCTCATATCTTCAGGTAGCTTAGAATAAAAACTTACAACCCTATCATCGTAAGGATGCTTAAATCTCAGCATAAATGCATGTAAAGCCTGTCTATCTATCAGTTTACTTTTCTTACCATAAACAGTATCACCCAACAGTGGACAACCAATAGATTTCATATGCACCCTTATCTGATGAGTTCTACCTGTCTCTAATTTAAACATAACAACATCCATATTTTCAAGTTTTTTTAAAACCTTATAATGCGTTATAGCCGCTTTGCCATCTTCAGATACACTAAATATCTTCCTATTTGTCCTGTGTCTTGCTATCGGTTTTTCTATTTTTCCTGAAGCAGCTTTTATGTTGCATGCCGTTATGCCGATATACCTTCTATCTATGGAATGAACGAAAAACTGATTGGCAAGATGAAAATGTGCCTTGTCGTTTTTTGCAAGGACAATAATGCCGCTTGTATCCTTATCAATCCTATGAACCACACCAGGCCTTAAAGGTGCACCTATGTTGGATAGCTTTACATCTCTAAAAAGCAAAGCCGAAACAACACTAATTGCTTCTTCTGCGGCACCGGGATGCACAACAATACCGGCAGGCTTATCAACTACAACTATCCAATTATCTTCATAGATTATCCTTATCGGTGCATCCTTTGGGATTATTTTTAACTCTTTTGGTGGCGGAATTGTAATCCTTAAACAGTCGTCTTTTTTTAGCTTATAGCTTTTTGCTGGTATTCTATCACATACCTTTATTAGTCCTTCTTTTATGTAGAGTTGAATCTGGTTTCGTGGTATATCAAGGATTTCTGAGATAACCTTATCTATCCTTTTGCCTACATATATATCTTCAATTGAATGTATTTCAATATCACTGGATTGCATCTTCATACAACTGCTGAATTGTAGGCTGGTTGTTTTGTAGGTTTTCTGGATTTTCAGGCGGTTTTGAGAGCATCTGAATAATCTGTGGCGTTATACCCTTTGGTATTGGGAAGGTCTCAATAGGCCTATCATGTAAAGCAGAAGACATAAACTTTATCCAGATAGGTAGTGCTGCCCTTGCGCCTGTTGCGCCCCTGAATATCATTCTGTTGTCGTCATAGCCGACCCAAACACCACAAACCAAAGAAGGAGAATAGCCTATAAACCAGGCGTCTCTATAATTACTCGTTGTGCCTGTTTTACCTGCAAGCGGCCTTTTTATTACCCTTGCTGATCTGCCTGTTCCATACAAGATAACATTTTTTAGCATGCCCGTTAAGATGTAGCCATCGGTTGTATCAAACACCCGTTTGAGTTCTGGTTTTGCCTGATAAATCACATGTCCATACTTATCAACTATCTTTGTTATAAATATTGGTTTAGGTAGAAGCCCATAGTTGTCAAAGGCGGCATAAGCCCTAACCATCTCGATAGGTTTAACACTTAAAGAACCAAGAGCTATTGATAGATTATACGGGATTTTCTCTTCTATGCCAAGCTGATGAGCCATTCTTATCACATTGCCTATTCCAACGGCATTTAGAAGGTTTATCGTTGCAACATTGACAGAATGCACAAGCGCATACATAAGTGTAACCGTTCCGTGAAATACCCTTTCATAATTCTGTGGCCGCCACTCTTTGCCGTTAAACCTGAACACAACAGGCCTATCTGCTATCGTATCGTCTGGCAGATAACCTTCAGTTAAAGCGGTTAAATAGATAATCGGCTTAAAAGAGCTACCTGGTTGTCTTCTTGCCTGAAGAGCTCTATTAAACTGACTTTTTGAATAGTCAAATCCACCGATGAGAGCTTTTATAAATCCTGTCTTTGGATCCATTGCAATAAGTGCAGCCTGCAAGCCATCGTATCTCTTCTTAAGCGACAATATACCACTTTTTACGGCTATAAATGCAAAACGCTGAAGTCTTGTATCAAGCGTCGTATAGACCTTTAACCCACTTTTGTAAACTATCTCTTCGCCATATTTTTTTATAAGCCATGTCCTTACATAATCGGTAAAATAAGGAGCAATAATCAAACCAAACAGATTGGCAGACGGCTTCTGCAAAACTATCTTCGAATTCATTGCCTTTTTGTATTGGGTCAAATTTATAAAGTGATTCTCATACATCCTTCTTAATACATAGATTGTTCTTTTTCTTGCCCTTTGCGGATGTTTGTAAGGATTGTAATAGCTTGGCGCTGCAACAAGGCCTGCAAGCAGTGCGCTTTGAGCTATTGTTAAATCCTTTGCGTGTGTGTTGAAGTAAGTTCTTGCTGCTGCTTCAACACCCCATGCGCCATCGCCGAAATAGACTGTATTTAAGTAAAGCTCTAATATCTTATCCTTTGATAGCTCCTTTTCTAATCTATATGCCAAGATTATCTCTTTTATCTTTCTTCTGATCGTCCTTGCAGGTGTCAGATAGATATTCTTAACAAGCTGCTGCGTTATCGTGCTGCCACCTTGAATAATCTTACCCTGCGTTATATCGACAACCAATGCTCTTACTATGCCGACAATATCTATCGCTCCATGCTCGTAAAAGCGTGCATCTTCAGCTGCCAAAATAGCATATCTCATCCAGGGCGATACTTGATTGAGTTTTACAGGGATTCTATTTTGCAAGCCAAATCTTGCTATCAGTTTTCCATCGGCTGAGTAAACCTTCGTTGGTAATGGCAACATCTTAATAGAGACTATCTTATTAAAATCGCCACGAACACTAATATAAACACTTGCAAGATATACGCCTATGGCTATAAAGCCTATAACAACAACAGTTGAGATCGTGTATATGAAAAATTTTAATATGGCTTTTAAAATTCTTCTCATCACTTAAGCCTTATTTTGTAAGACAAAAATAGGTCTGTGTTAAGCCATGCCATCTTATCTTTTTTCTTTAAGATAATCTTCAAATAATACTGAATACCCGTTAAGCTACCCTTTTGAGCCTGTATAATAGCCTTTGCAACATAGGAATTAAAGAAATTTGCACCCTTTAGAATTGATTTTGTAAAGAAGTTGTCAGCTATCTCTGGATAGCCACTTAAAAGGTATGCAATGCCAAGCTTGTAGTAATCTTCAGCGGAATAAACCTTTATGTTATACATCGCTTCATAGGCTTTTTTGGGCTTGTTATCAAGCAGATATATTGTCGCCATCGTCCTTCTTAAAAAATCGTTCCTATACTCTTTGTATAAATAGTTGCAGATAGTCTCCAAGCTTGTGGTATCCCAATATATATGCATGCTCTCTTCAAGCGGTTTTTGAATAGATAGATAGTCTGTGTCCTGATTTAGTGCCGCTCTAAACAAAAGAAACACCTTCTTATCGTAATCGTTTAAATCTTCTATCCTTTTCATGTCGAAGTTTACCCTATCGATGATGTAATCAGCAAAAATGCTTAAATTTTTCAGCTTCTTTTGAGAATCCTCATCGAGCGATTTAACCCTTTGACCAAACGAGCTTAAATACTTCATCGCATCCATATGTTTACCTTTAATCTGTTCAACGGTGAACATACCAAGATAAGGCAACGGAAAAAGCGGATATGTAGATATAAGTCGTTTGAAATACTCTTCTGCTGTGCCAACATCATGATTTTTTAAACTCATTATACCAACATTATACACAAGAATCGGATTTGACGGAACCCTGCTTAAGGCAAGTTTGTAATACTGAAGGGATTTCTTGTAATCACCTTCTAAGAAAAACTTTGAAGCATACTGAGAAAGCAGGACGGCTTCTGAAAATTTGGCAGCTTTCATAAACTCATCTGCAGCCTTCTGCGGCAGGCCAAGACTTTGATAGACTGCGCCAAGCTGAAGGTTTGGCGTTACCTTATTAGGCAATATGCTAACAGGCTGAAGATACATATTCAGAATCTCTGCTGCCATAACAAAGTTAAGATTTTGTCTTATCGAATAGCTATCAACGGTAAGGGATGAACTGGCTTCTGGAATTATTTTGAAGTGTTCAAAACATGATTTGTAAAATTTATCATTTAGGCGTAAGAACTTCTCTGCTGCATCAAACTTATTATCCCTTAATAGCAAAAAGAAGGCAAGATAGTTCTTGCATGGTATTTTAGAGAAATCCATATAATACATCTTTGGAATTTTTTTGACTGCCTTGTTGTATTGACTATTTTGCGTCTCTATAAGCGATAGGTTGTAATATACACTTCCCATTGGATACAAGCTTATTGCCTTTTTTAAATACTTCAAAGCACCCTTGACATTGCCATCTTTAAGATAGTAATCGCCAGCTAAAGATAAAAGCAAGGGAGAATCAGGATATTCAGCTAAAAGCTTAAATACTTCATCTGTTTTGTTATCGACAACATAATCGTAATATGTCTGCATCAGTTGTATATCTTTAAAGTCCAATTTTCTTCTTTTTAGTTGGTTTATCATTCTTTGCGCATTTTTATAATCCTTCAAAGCCATATAAATTCTAAAGAGATTAACATAGCCGTTTATATAGTTTGGATTGTTATGTATGGCAAGCAGAAGGTAATCCCTTGTTTTATCAAATAGATACTCTTTTGCCTTTTTTACATCGCCCATTTTTAGGTAAATGTATCCTATCCCATAATAGGAGACATACAGATCAACCGTTGCCTGTTTAAGTTGCTGGATTGCTTCTTTGTATTTACCCTTCTCTTGAAGTCTCATTGCATTGATAAAATGGACATCAACTATCGGATTGTAAGCCTTTGGAAGTTCAACCTTTTTCTTTTTTGGCTTCTTTTTTACTATCTCCTTTTTTGGTTGTGGTTTTGGTTTTGGTGGTGGACTTTTTTTATGAAAAATAAAAAAGGACAGGACAGCAACAACCAAAACGGCTATTGCTATCCCGCCTATTAGAAGTGTTTTTTTGCTTTTTTTGGGCTTTTCTTCTGATTCTGTCTCTTCTGATTCTATACCTTCTTGTAGCTGTTCACCTTCTTCTGCTTTAGTCTCTTCAGTCTCTGATTCTTCTGAAGTCTCAGGCTGTTCTTCTTCATCTTCTATTACTATAACTTCTTCATCATCGTGCTTTAGGTCTTTCTCTTCTTCTGCCATATCACTTTATCTTGCTGGTAAACTCCTGCAATCTTTTAACGCCTTCCTTTATATCTTCAAGACTTGTAGCAAAAGACATTCTTAAAAACCTATCATCGCCAAATGCAATACCTGGAACAACAGCAACATGGTGATTCTCAAGCAGAAGTTCTGCAAAATCCATCGAACCATTTATCTTTCTGCCTTCGTATTCCTTGCCAAAGAAGGAAGAGATATTAGGGAATACATAGAATGCACCCTTTGGCTTGAAGCAGCTTATTCCTTCTATACTATTCAGCGCATCAACAATGTAATCCCTTCTCTTTTCAAACTGAATTCTCATCTTCTCAACGCTGTATTGATCTCCCGTTAGTGCTTCTAAAGCCGCACATTGAGCAACAGAAGTAGGATTTGAAGTGCTTTGAGACTGCAATTTTATCATCGCGCCTATAACTTCTGCATCGCCGCAGGTGTATCCTATTCTCCAGCCTGTCATGGAATATGTTTTACTTACGCCGTTTACAACAAGCGTTCTGTTGTATGCATAATCGCTCAATGTTGCCATACTTACAGGCTTATATCCATCGAATACGATATCTTCATAAATCTCATCAGACACAAGCCAGATGTCGTTCTTCTCGGCAAGTTCAACAATAAACTTTAAGTCGTCAACCGTGTATGTTGCGCCTGTCGGGTTTGTTGGGTTATTTACCCAGATCATTTTTGTCTTGGGTGTTATAGCTTTCTCAAGCTGCTCTTTTGTTGGAACAAATCCATTTTCTTCTGTCGTGTTAACGATAACGGCTTTTCCACCAACATAATTTACTATTGCTTCGTATGTAACCCAATATGGTGCTATGATGACAACTTCGTCTCCTTCATCAAGCATTACTGCAGCTATGTTGAATAGGGCATGCTTTGCTCCAACGGATATACACACATTCTCTCGTTTATATTCAAGTCCGTTTTTGTTCTTCTCCTTCTCTACAACGGCATCTCTTAACTCGTTTATACCGCCAGCTGCCGTGTATTTTGTAAACCCTTCTGCAATTGATTTAACGGCTGCCATCTTGATATTATCAGGTGTGTCAAAGTCTGGCTCACCTGCTGAAAAGTTGATAACATTCACACCTGCTGCTTTTAGCTCTTTTGCCTTTGCACTGATACCAATTGTCATGGAAGGCTGAATCAAGCCTATTCTTCTGTTGAGCTTTGGTCTGCTCATATCTTCTCACTCCTTTCAGAAAGTTTTTTACTCATTGCTTCTATTACAACTTCTGGAACAAATTTAGAAATATCTCCACCGTTGAAAAAAACATCTTTTACAATCGATGAGCTAACAAACGAATACTTTATATAAGGCATCATATATATCATCTCAACTTCACTGTTAAGTCTTCTATTCATAAAAGCCATCTGAAGTTCGTATTCAAAATCTCCCACTGCTCGCAAGCCTCTTACTATTACTTTGGCTTTCTCCTGTTTTGCAAAATCGACAAGCAAGCCCTTGACGCCTTTTACTTCTATGCCGTGAAGCTCACTGTCTGATTCAACAACCTTTTCTGTAAGCTTAACCCTTTCTTCAAAGCTAAACAAAGGAATTTTACCCGCATTTATCGCAACGGCTATAATAACCTTATCAAATATCTTTTTTGCCCTTTTTATGATATCGATATGCCCATTTGTGATAGGATCAAATGTTCCAGGCACTATGGCAGTTATTTCACTCATAACCAACTCCAAAGTAATCAAGCATGTTTTTGCCGAATGTTCGGCTTTTGAATTTTCTAAATTCTCCAAAGCTATCAAAAAGATTGGTTTTCTTATCGTGCTCAACACAGACTACAGCTTCAGGATTTATTACATCGAATAGCTTAAACAGAAACTGATTTATCTCATAATCGTAAGGTGGGTCAACATAAGCAACGGTTATCTCTTTTAAGATAGGATTATCTAAGAAATCGACAGCATCGCTTTTTATTACTTCTGCATTCTCAAAACCCTTAACATTCTTTTTGATTAAACTGATGCTCTCCTTTGATTTATCGACAAACACAACCTTTTTTGCGCCACGAGAAAGCGCTTCTGTCCCTATGGAACCACACCCAGCAAATAAATCCAAAAATACACTATCTTCAATTAAACCCATCATCGTATCAAAAAAGGACTTTCTAACGATACTGCGTGTCGGTCTTAAAAGCTGATTCCTTTTAAAATAAAGCTTCTTATACTTCGTTTTGCCTGCTATTACTCTCATCACACCTTCTAATAAGACTAAATTTCTCTACCTTCCCAGGTATTTTAATATACACAATTTCGTTGGGATTTCCATAACTTTTTTCCCTGAATTCTTCATCGTACATCTCATCTATAACCACTTTTCTAACATCAAGGTTGGCAGAAAATATCTCATATTCTCCCTTTTCAAACCTATTCCTTATACCAACCTTATAGAACTTGCCATCTTTATCAAGCACCACGCCATTAAACTTGCAGTTGCGTATGTATCCAGAAGACTTCAAATACTGTTCTGGCTTGCCTTTATAAAATCCCAAAGAGTAAGGCCTGTGGCTAACCTTTCTCAATTCTCTCATGTAAAAATCCATCTTATCTTTAAAATCTTTACCAGATAAAATCGTATCTATCGCATCCCTATAGATAGCAGTCGTTATGGCAACATAATAGACGCTTTTCATTCTTCCTTCTATCTTAAGCGAACTAACACCTGCATTTATAAGTTCATCCAATATCGGCAAAGCACACATATCGCAAGAGTTAAAAATAAATGTCCCTTCGGGATGTTCTTCAACTTCCAACGGCTTTGAAGGCCTTTTCTCTTCAATAACCGTATATCTCCACCTGCAGCTTTGAGCACAATCACCTGCATTTGCACTTCTTCCCGTTAAATAGGCACTCAAAAAACATCTGCCTGAATAGGACATACACATAGCACCATGAACGAATGCTTCAAGCTCAAGATCTGTGTTCTTTCTAAATCTCTTTATATCTTCAACTGTTAACTCCCTTGCAAGCACAACCCTTTCAACCCTGTATCTCTTTAAAAGATTTGCAGCAAAAGAGTTTGTTATATTTGCCTGCGTGCTTATATGAACGGGAATTTTGCTAAATTCATTCACAAGATTCAACACACCCAAATCACTAACCAAAACAGCATCTGGCGGATAATTGTTTAAAAACTTCAAAAAATCTATAAATTCGTCCACTTCTTTATCAAACAAATAAGAATTCAAAGTCAGATAAAGCTTTCTTTTTGATTTATGCGTAAACTTTAATGCTTCTATGTATTCATCTTTATCGAGATTACCTGCCCTGCTTCTTAAACCAAACTGCTTATAGCCACAATATACGGCATCTGCTCCGTAATTTATAGCAAACTTTAGCTTTTCTAAATTGCCAGCAGGCGATAAAAGTTCAACCGTTCTGTCTTTCATGGAAAGGGATTTTAGCAAAAGAGAAGACAAGGTCAATCGTTTTTATCTGGTTTTACACCGTAATAGTGCAAAGCAAATTCCATAATCCTGGCAAACAGCGGCGCTGCAACTTCTCCACCATAGATGCTTCCCTTCGGATTGAATATGGATACAACAACGACAAATCTCGGTCTTTCAAACGGCGCAAAACCTGCAAAACTTGCAACATACTCTTTCTGATATTTGCCCTTTTTTGCAATCTGAGCCGTTCCTGTCTTTCCTGCAGCCCTGTAATCTTCAAGCTGAGCCTTCTTACCCGTTCCATATACCACAACATCCCTAAGTATTCTTCTAACCTTCTGAACCGTCTCAGGCTTCAAAACCCTCTCTGCTTTCTGGCTAAATTCAAAAACCGTCTCATTATCGCTAAACATCTTCTTTATGAAGTGCGGCTTAACCTTATATCCACCGTTTGCTATTATGCTATACATCCTTGCAAGCTGAATCTCTGTAATACTAATTCCTTGACCAAACGCCATATTTGCTAAATCAACATCTCCTACATTGAATATATCCTTAACGATACCTTTTGACTCAGAGATTGTATCTATACCAGTTTTCTGGCCTAAACCAAACTTATAAAGATACTTATAAAACACCTTTTTACCCAACTTCAAAGCAATCTTTGCACTTCCAATATTGCTTGAGAAGACAAATACATTTTTAAAGCTTAAATACTTGAATCTATGGACATCGTGTATGATTTTATTTCTTATCTTCCATCTGCCCTTTTCACAGTATATAATCTCGTTGCCTTTGAATATGCCACTGTCTAACGCTGCAGACATCGTAAGCAGTTTAAACACACTGCCTGGTTCAAAAACATCGCTTACCGTTCTATTCTTTATATTTTTGTAGGGATACTTCCAATAATGGTTATTATCGTAAAACGGATACGAATCCATAGCTATAATGCTGCCATCGTAAGGATCCATAACGACAACAAAGCCCTTTTCGGCTTCAAATTTATCTATCGTTTCTTTTAAGGATTTATGCACGAAATCCTGTATATCTTCATTTATTGATATCTGAATATTGCTACCGTGCGGCAGAACAATCGTGTTAAGTTTTCTAAATGCGTCTAAAGCAACACTCTCTTTTAGCGTTGGTGCATAAAGATACTGGTCGTAATAGTTCTCAAGCCCTTCTGCGCCTTTACCATTCTTAAAACAGAAACCAATTATGTGTGCTGAAAATTCACCATCAGGATAAAACCTTCTGTATCGCTTTATAAAACCAAACGCCCTTATAAAGCTTGAACTTTCAGAAAGTTCTCTATATTGATTAAATGTCAATCTTTTTAGTTTTATGAACCTGCTTTTTGGGTGTCTTTCTAAGATTTGCTTTAGCTGGGTTTTATCTATACCTGCTATCTTTTTGAGTTTATCAAAAAATCTCTTCTTCTTAAGCTGATATATATCGTCTTCTTTGTAAAGTTCATTCAGCTTATGAAAATACCAAGGGTCAACAAAAAGCGTGTAAGATGGATAATTAACGGTTAAAGCTCTGTTTTTTGAATCGTATATTATCCCCCTATAACCAGAGACTGTTATGGTTTTTGAGATGGATTTAATATAAAGCTTTTTGTAGTATGAGTGATGAAGTATCTGCACATCAAATGCCTTAATTAAGGCAGACAGAAACAGCAAGAATATAACAAATAAAACAAAGCGAAAGCGGGTTTTGTTCAATGGACTATTATTATGTCTTCAGGATCTGCTATCTTGTAATTCTTCAATATTGCTTCTGAATTCAAAAGGGATTTTTCTTTCTTTACAAGGGACTGTTTTTCTAAAAGTAAAGAATTTAGTCTGCTCTTTTTTATGTTTATCTCGTGTTTTACCTTAGATATAGCCATATTTTGATAGCCTGCAAAATATATCATAAAGGCAATAATCGCGACAGAGACAACGGATATGGGATTTATGGTTAAAGACCTTACCTTTTTATTCTCTTTTGCAACATCCTGCGATATAGCCTTAACCTGAGCAAAGTCCATCATTTTAAGCCTCCTGCGGTAGTTTTATGGCACATCGCATCTTTGCACTGCGAGCATGCCTATTTCTCTTAATCTCATCTTCCGTTGGTGTTATCGGTTTTTTAGTCAATGGCCTTATAATGCCTTCCTTTTTGTAATCCCTAAGGATGTTTTTAACGATTCTATCTTCCAAAGAATGAAACGAAATTACACAAACTACACCCTTTGGCTTTAAGCTTTCTATAGCACTTTTCAGTCCTATCTGGAGACTTTCAAGCTCATCATTTACAACTATTCTTAAGGCTTGAAATGAGCGCGTTGCAGGATGTATCCTTCTTGAGACATTTCTTGGAACGGCAAGCTCGATAATCTCGGCAAGCTGCTTTGTGCTTGTTATGGGTCTATTTTTCACAATTGCCTTTGCTATACGCCTTGAGAATTTCTCTTCTCCGTAAACCCTTAAAATTCTCTCTATCTCTTCAAAATCCCAATGGTTAACAATCTGTTCTGCTGTTAAAGGCTTTCTTCTATCCATTCTCATATCAAGTTCTGCATCAACATTAAAAGAGAATCCACGCTTTGATGTTAGCTGATCTAAAGATACGCCTAAGTCCATTATCACACCATCAACTGTCTCTATATTCAGCCTATCGAGATGCTCCCTTAAATTCGCATAATCGTCGTTTATCAAAATCAATCTATCTTCGTATGTTTTCTTAAGTGTCTCTTCTGCATGATTTATCGCTTCTTTATCCTTATCAAATGCAATAACAATGCCGTCTGGTGAAGAAAGTTCAAGAAGCTTTTTTGTGTGTCCTGCAGCACCAAGCGTCATATCCACATATATTCCGCCGCTTTTTGGATCAATAGCTACTATGCTCTCTTTCAATAAAACGCTTTTGTGCTTCATTTTAGAATATTCCTAACTTTTCTATCTCTTCGGCTAATTCATCTTCTGCTTCTCTTAAGGCTTTTGACTCATTCTCCCACTTCTGTTTTGACCATATCTCTATGTGGTCTAAATTGCCCAAGATAACAACATCCTTGTCAATCTCAGCATCTTCTCTTAAAACAGAAGGAATTAATATCCTGCCCTGCTTGTCTATGTTTACATCCTGTGCAGATGAGAAAAACATTCTTTTAAACCTTCGTGCAGCCTTATTGGTAAGCGGTAGGTTTACTGCCTTCTTTTCAAGTTCTTCCCACACATCATAGGGATAGGCATAGATACATTCATCAAAAACCGTCAAAACCAGCGTATTTATATGCTTATCTTTAATTACTTCCTTGAATTTTGGTGGGATTTTTACCCTGCCCTTCTCGTCTAAGGTATATTCGAACCTGCCCCTAAACATCCACTTTCACCCACTTTCACCCACTTTTTACCCAACTTTTATATCGGATGTCAAGAAAAAAACTTAAATAAAATGCTAAAAGTCAAAAAGACAGTAAGTTTAGAGTTGACAATATCGGTAATTATACCTATACTTTTGGTATATAAAGACAAACTTCAAAAGGAGCGTGTTATGAATAAAGTCAAAGGTGTTATCATGGCAGGTGGTTTTGGAACAAGGATGCAGCCGTTGACGCATTCAACACCAAAACCAATGGTACCCGTTATGAACATACCGATGATGGAATATATGCTTGAAAACCTTATCAAAGCAGGAATCAATGAGATAGTAATACTGCTTTATTTTCTGCCTGATGTGGTAAAGGATTATTTTAAGGACGGCTCAAAGTGGAATGTAAAAATAGACTATGTTTTACCCGATGCCGACTACGGAACAGCAGGGGCAGTCAAAAAAGCAAAAGAATTTTTAGATACGACATTTATCGTTGTAAGTGGCGATGTAATTACAGACTTTGACCTTTCAAAGATAACAGATTTTCACTTTAAGAAAAACTCAAAACTGACCATTGGTTTAACTTCTGTAGATAATCCGCTGCAATTTGGCGTCGTAATAGCAAATAGCGACGGAAAAATAGAGAAGTTTTTGGAAAAACCCAGCTGGGGGGAAGTCTTCAGCGATACAATAAACACAGGCATCTATGTAATAGAACCCGACATATTGGACTTTGTGCCTTCAGGTGAGAGCTTTGATTTTGCTAAAAACCTGTTTCCGCTTTTAATGAAAGAAGGCATTGATTTAATGGGTTATACGCTTGATGGATATTGGCGTGATGTAGGCAATCCAGACAGCTACAGAGAAGTCCATAAAGATATATTCTTCAGAAGGGTAAACATCAAGCCAAAAGGCAAAAAAATAGAGTTTGCAGAAGGCGTCTTGTATGCACTTGGCGATTTTCAATTGGGCGATAATGTTAAAATAATAGATACGGTCGTTATAGATGATGGCGTAACGGTTGAAAAAAACAGCATATTAAGCAATGTCTGCATAGGCAAAAATAGCAAAATAGGCAGAGATTGCAATCTGAGAAATTCCATTATCTGGCATGATACGGAGATTGGCGATAGGGTTGTAATGGACAATGCCGTCATATGCAATGATGTCAGGGTAGGCAACGGCGTAAAGGCAAAGGCAGGCGTTATACTTGCAGAAGCTTGCGATGTAGGTCAACTTGCCACATTCGAACATGATATTGTCGTATGGCCTAATAAAAAGATAGATGCAGCATCAATCGTCAAAAACAACATAATATGGGGTAGCAGATTCAAAAACACACTTTTCGAAAACGGCATAATAAACGGAAAAACAAACATAGAACTAAGCTGCGATGTCGCATGCAAGATTGGTGAAGCCTTCGGCAGCCAACTTCCCGTAGGAAGCAAGGTCTTGGTTGGAAGGGACTATTCTGCTGCATCACGAATGATAAAAAGAGCCTTCGTCAGTGGCTTACTTGCAACGGGTATTGTCGTTGTGGATATGAAATCTATACCTTTGGTGGTTTTAAGACACGCAATAAATAGGGATAACAACATTGTTGCAGGTGCTTACTTCAAAAGGGATCTTTACGATCCTTCAGCTGTGGAACTTGTCCTTTTCAACGAATATGGTTTAAAGCTTGACACAAATAGTTCAAAAGCCGTTGATAAAAGCTTCTTCAAAGAAGAGTTCAGACGCGTAGATTACAAACAGATAGGTAAAATCATCGACAATCAGATTATAAGGGATGAGAAGTTTTACAAGTATTCCCACGAGATAGAAAGACTAATAGACCATAAAATCATCAGGGAAAGCAACATAAGGGTTGTCGTTGACCTGTTCTATGGCATAACAAAGGATATATTCCCATACATCATGACGATGCTTCAGATAGACAACATAACATTGAATGCATATACAGATGAGATAAAACTTGCAAACATATCGCACTATGAGAGCAAAAACCTAAAGGATATATCGACGATGGTTAAAAGCCTTAATCTCGATTTTGGAATACTTATATACCCTTACAGCCAAAGAAGGATTCTGGTTGACGACAAAGGCGAAGTTTTGAGTATGACGCTTGCCTTAAACGCTGTTTTGGATTTAATGAATAAAGAAGCCAAAAGAGTCAAAAGAAAAATGAAGATACTACTTCCAAGCTGGTCTGCCGATTTAAACGATGATTATTTCGACAATCTTATCATTATGCGTGGAAACTATATGGATTTTGGCATAGAGCAGCTAAAAAACTTTGATATGATAGCAAAGGTTGATGGCAACTGCGCATTTCCTGAATTCTCACTTTACAGGGATGCCATATTTTCATCCCTTAAACTGATGGAGCTACTTGCCAAAAACTCAACAAAATTATCAGAACTTGGAAGAAATATACAAGATTTCTTCTACAAATCATGGTCTGTAGCCTGTCCACAGCTTAAAAAAGGCAAGATAATGAAAAGATTTCTTGATGAAGCAAAGAAGAAACAGTATTCAACTGTCGATGGCATAAAGGTCTGGGAGAGCAACACAGATTGGATAATGGTTATGCCAGACCCTTATAGCGAACAGCTAAACATCTACATTCAGGCTATCAATGATAAGAAGGGTATGGAGATATACGAACACTACATAACACTTATAAATAACTGGTTGAAAGAGAGTTAACTATGGTAAAGGTTGCTTTTTTGTGGCACATGCATCAACCGTTTTATTTGGATTCAAGCGGTTCTTTGAGATTGCCGTGGGTTTTTCTGCATGCAATTAAAGATTATTACGATATGCCGTATATAGCAGACAGGTTTAACGCAAAGGTCTCCTTCAATATCACACCGTCTCTTATAGAACAGCTTAAGCTTTATGAGAAAAAACATTTAGATACAGACTACTTCTTAAAGCTGATATCTCAAAAACCATCGGAACTTTCAAGCAAAGAGAGAAATTGGGTCGTAAAGATATGCAAAAGCTCACAATTTGACACGATGGTAAAGCCATTAACAAGATACGCAGAACTTTACGATAAAGAGAACTTTGACGATAACGAACTTTTAGAGCTTGAAGTTTTATTTCTCCTTTCGTGGTGTGGCAATTATTTAAAAAAGACAAACGAAGTCGTTAAAGAATTATTAAAAAAGCAGAAAAACTATACCAATGAAGACAAGCAGGCGCTTTTAAATGAACTTATTCTCTTTATAAAGAAAATTCTACCATTTTACAAAGAGCTTTACAAAAAAGGCAAAATAGAACTTCTAACAACACCTTATACCCATCCCATCCTACCGCTTCTGATAGATTTAACCGTCGCAGGCGAAGAGTTTGAAGAGATATCAGAAGGATTATCGCTTAAGGACGATGCAGAAAAGCACATAGAAAGGGCTATAGATATATTCAATCAAACATTTGATAATATGCCTTATGGGTTTTGGCCTGCAGAAGGTGCCGTAAGTGAAGATGCGGTGAATATGATCAAAAACCACGGTATAAAGTGGGTTGGAAGTGATCAGGATATACTGCTTAAGTCAATGGATTCTGCCGATATCTATAAAACCTACGACTTTGGCGGCATACTGATGGGATTCAGGGACAAAGAACTCAGCGACAAGATAGGTTTTGTCTATAAGGCATATCCTACAGATAAAGCCATAGATGATTTTATTTATCAATTAAAAAAGATTGATAAAAATTATAAAAACCCAACAGTATATGTTATATTGGACGGTGAGAATGCCTGGGAATTTTATCCCAACAACGGCTATGATTTTTTAAGTGGATTGTATGAGAAGATGGTTGAAGATGAATCCATTGAACTTGTGAAGGTATCCGAACTAAAAGCCGATAAAGAGCTAAAAAACCTATCTGCTGGTTCGTGGATATTTGGGAATTTTAGCACCTGGATAGGCGATAATCAGAAAAACAGAGCATGGGAGCTTCTATTTTTAACAAAGAAAGACTTTTTAAGGCATAAAGAGAAACTCGACAAGGAAAATCTAAATAAGATACAAGATCTGTTTTTAATGGCTGAAGCTTCGGATTGGTTCTGGTGGTATGGAGAAGGACACTACAGCGAGCATGAATTTGAATACGACAGGCTTTACAGAAACAACCTTATTCAAATATACGAAATCTTGGGTATCAACCCACCTGCGGCACTGTTTGAGCCAATAACAAAATACAGCGATGTATCTGCCATTATTGTTAGGCCAAAGTTTGAGATAAACCCTGTAATAGATGGCAAGATAACATCGTTCTTTGAATGGCTTGGCAGTGGCGTTATAGACGAAAGCAGAAGCTTCTCAACAATGGACACAGCAAGAGGACCCATCCACAAAATCTATTTCGGTCAGAACAAAGAGAAGCTGTTTGTAAGATTTGACGGAGAGATAGACGAATTAAGAAGAAAAGGAGAACTGCTTATTCACGCAAAGGAATTTGATATGCCACTGCGCATAAGCTTAAGAGAACCTGTATTTGATGAAAATATTGAAGTGGCAAGCTATAAAATCATAGAGATAGCGTTATCAAAAAAGATGTTTAAATCCAGCAAGGTAGGTTTGAGATTTGAACTAATCGTTGAAGATAAAGTCGTTCAAATACTGCCAAGCTTAAGAGAGATGACATTGAATTTAGAAGAAGACTTTGCAAAAAACTGGTTTGTGTAGGTGATATATGTTTTTATTTGGCGTTCATATGCATCAGCCTGTTGATAACTTCAAAAGTGCTATAGATAAAGCAGTTAAAAAGTGTTATATGCCGTTTTTTGAGACGGTTTATAAGTTTAAAGATTTTAGGTTTTCGCTGCACTGTAGCGGTTGGTTGTTTGACAAGATAAAAAACGAATACAATGATTTATTTGAACTGATAAGAGAGCTTGTTTCTTGTAAAAGAATTGAATTATTTGGTGGTGGCTATTACGAACCGATACTTTCAGCCATTCCACCAAAGGATAGAATTGCCCAATTAAAAAGATTGTCCCACTTCATAGAAGATAACTTTGAAGTCTCACCAAAGGGCGTATGGATAGCAGAAAGGGTGTGGGATGAAAGCATTATAGAACAGCTTGTTGATTCTGGCTTTGAATATGCTGCTGTTGATGACCATCACTTCTTTGTCTCGGGAACAACAAAAATAGACAGCTACTATCTAACAGAATACGCATATAAGAGATTTGCTATCTTTCCTATTTTAAGAAAGTTGAGATACGCTTTGCCGTTTTGGAATTCTAACGATGCAGTCTCGCTTATAAAAAATCTGCGTTTTGCGCCTGTCTTTGATGACCTTGAAAAATTTGGATTGTGGCCTAATACGCACAAATGGGTATATAAAGATGGATGGCTTAGGCAGTTTTTAGAAAAGCTAAAGGAATCGCAGATAGAAACTGTTTTGTTTAATGAGTTTTTCAAAAACAACAAACCCAATGGCCTTGTGTATCTTGATAATGTATCATACATCGAGATGGGAAAGTGGTCTTTAAGAAGTGATATGCAGTTAGTCGTAGAGAAGGCAAAAGAGATACTCAACGCAAATGGATTTGACAGCGAACTTATAGTAAGAGATGGCTTATGGAAGAACTTTTTTGTAAAGTATGAAGAATCAAACTGGATTCACAAAAGGATGCTTGAGTTATCCTTATCGCTTCCAAAGAAAGAAAAATACAGGGATTCCCTTTATAGGCTTCAGACAAACGATGTATTCTGGCATGGCGTTTTTGGTGGCATATACCTGCCGAATTTAAGGGATAATGCATACAGATACCTAATAGAATGCGAAAATACACTAAAGAAAACAGACACAATAGAGATAAAGGATACAAATATTGATGGATACGACGAGATTAAGTTTTACTCTCCAAAGATTATAGCGATATTTGATTCACGATACGGTGGTCAGCTTGTAGAATTAGACGATAGAGAAACACTGTTTAACTTTCAAAACACATTAACAAGAAGGGAAGAATCATACCATTACACGCTTAGATACGAAGAAGAGACAGAACACAAAGGCGCAATAGATACGATACATTCATCAAAGATGCAGCTTGATGGCTCTTTGCAAGAACATCTAAACTTTGACTGGTATCTAAAGCGTTCGTTTATAGACCATATAACAAACGAAACATTCGACATCAAAAGCTTTTATCGTTGCAACTTTAGAGAGTATTCAGATTTTGCCAATCAACCGTTTGAGTATTTAGAAGAAGAAAACGCCGTTAGATTTTTTAGAGACGGCGGAATTTACGAAGATGCAGCAAGCTACAAAAGTCGTTTAGAGAAGAGATTTTTAAAAAGAGATAATGGTTTTGGGTTTGAGATAACATTAGAAACAGAAAGCAAAAACAGTTATTTATACTTTATCGAGTTAAACCTGCACTTTGCAGACTATTCAAAGGTCAAGATAGATGGAATTAAATTCAACAAAAGGCACGAAGAAAACAGCATAGGTATGTTTGCTATAGAAGATGGATTTACAAACAGGCTTATAAGATTTAGGCTTAACAATCTATTTAGGCTTATGGTTGTGCCACTAAACACCGTCTCAAAAAGCGAAAAGGGATTTGAGCTTACAACACAAGGATTAAGCTTTGCTATAGTAATGCCATTCAGTAGAAGTTTAAAACTAAAAGGAGAGTTGGAATTAAGCTATGTCTGAAATCAGATTTGACCTTATACATAACGAGTATGCGCTGATATCACCAGAACGATTGCATAGACCAAACCTGTATGCAACCGTAGGCAACAAAAGCCTTGACAACAGGCAATACGATTGTCCTTTCTGCGAAGGCAACGAACATCTAACACCGCCTGAGATATTCGCTATCAGAAACAACGAACCCAACAAAGCTGGCTGGAAGGTTAGAGTAATACCAAACCTTTACAAAGCCGTTCAGATAGAAACACCGTTTGGATCTAAGGAAGCAGGCCATTACGAAGTGTGGAATGGCTATGGCGCCCACGAAGTTATCATAGACACACCAAGACACATAACAAAAATGAACCAGCTAAGCAAAGATGAATACTATAACTGGCTGCATGTTTTGAGATTAAGGGTAGCCGACTTAAAAAACGATAAAAGGATGGTTTATGTAACGCTATTTAAAAATCATGGTTATTATGCTGGTGCAACCCAATCACATCCACACACGCAGATTATAGCACTACCTGTTCTACCAAAACAGAAACTAAGCTGGTTTAGGTATGCCTTTGAATATTACAAGAGAAACTCACGCAGCATCTTTGACACCGTCATAGAGAAAGAAAAAAACGATGCTGTAAGGGTGATAGCAGAAAATAATTATTTTATAGCATTTGCTCCGTTTGCTTCATCGTTTGCCTTTGAAGTAATTATCGCAAGTAAAACACAGGAAACTTCAACAATCATTGATTTAACAGACAAGCAGATTAACGAACTTGCAAAGTTTTTAAGAAGGATTATCAGGGCGTTTTACAACCAGCTTGGAGATTTCGACTTCAATCTCGTCTTTGGCTTACCACCTTTGAACAAAAATTATGTAAGTGAAGAATTTTTTGATAAACTAAATCTGTTCTGGCGTTTTCATATAAGAATATTGCCAAGACTGTTTTCGTTGGGTGGGTTTGAATTTGAAAGTGGCGTTTACATCAACCCTGTTTTACCAGAAGACGCTGCGGCATTTTTAAGAGATTCGTTAGAAGGAGAGTAAAAATGAGAATTGTATTTGCTGCAGCTGAGTTATTCGGCTATGCCAAAAGTGGCGGACTTGCCGATGTCTCTTATGCTTTACCAAAGGCTTTGGGTAAATTTCATGAAACCGCACGCATTGTGCCAGCTTATAAGTTTGCAAACCCTTTGGGTAGTAAAGCCTTTGAATTCTCTGTTTTTGGAGAGAATACAGAAGTCTATATCGACGATTTCGGCGGTGTAAAAACATATTTCATTCACAATAAAACGCTAAGCAACACAGAACACATCTACACTCAAAGCGAGAAAGAGCCTTTGCGTTTTGCCATATTCAGCAAAAGCATAGTCGAACTATCAAAACGGCTGAATGCAGATGTTATGATACTAAACGACTGGCATACGGCTTTGGCTGCATATTATGCTAAAAGAGAAAATATCAAAACAAAAAGCATGCTTGTTGTCCACAATCTCTGCTATCAGGGCGTATTTGATTCTGCCTATTTAGAAAAAATCGGCATAGACATAAAAGATTTCAACCCTGAAGCATTTGAATTCTATGGCAAACTAAACATCCTAAAAGGCGGCATAGCCTTCTGCGATAAGCTTATAACGGTAAGCAAAAGATACGCAGAAGAGATACTAACAGAGCAATTCGGCTGTGGACTTAATGGCTTTCTACTTAAACACAAAGATAAGCTTTTAGGTATTCTAAACGGCATAGATTACGACGAATTTAACCCTGAAAACGATAAATTCTTAAAATTCAACTTCTCTTCAAAAAACCTACAAGGCAAGTGGTTTAACAAAAGGGCTTTAATAAAAGATATAGGACTAAAGAAAGCATCTTTACCACTATTTGCATTCATAGGCAGGCTAACGCAACAAAAAGGCATTGAACTTCTAAAAAAGCAGATGGAGAAACTACTTAAAAAAGATATAAACTTCGTGATGATTGGCGATGGAGAGACTCAACCCTTCAAAAACTTCTCCAAATACCCAAATTTCTACTTCAAAGAAGGATACGACGAATCATTTGCACGAAACCTGTATGCAGCATCTGACTTTATCCTTGCACCAAGCGAATTTGAACCGTGCGGACTAATTCAGATGATAGCCTTCAGATATGGAGCAATTCCCATTGCAAGGGCTGTTGGTGGTCTAAAAGAGACCATAAACGAAGATTTTGACAATCCAGCCTGCGGTGCTGGTTTTCTCTTTGAAAAGGAAGATGAATTCTTATCAAAGATAGAAGAAGCCTTAGATCTGTTTAAGAACAAAAACAGACTAAATTTTATAAGAAAATTCAATATGCAGTGTGATTTTTCAGCAGACAGAAGCGCAAAAGAGTATTTGAAGGTTTTAGAAGCTTTATGAGACTTGCCGTTGACATAGGTGGAAGCTATTTAAGATATGAAGTTTTAAATAGCAAAACAAAAGGCAAAATTTCAATAAAGAATTTAGACATAATCGGCTTTTTAAAAGGGTTAATAGAAAAGCACAAAGTAAATAAAATCGCAGTATCGTTTGCAGGACAGGTTAAAAACAGCAAGATAATCAGCGCACCAAACATAAACTTAAAAAATATAGACTTAGAAAAAGAACTTGGCGTTGAAGTCATATTGAGAAACGACCTTTACTGTGCTGCAATAGCAGAAGCGCACTTTTTTAACTCCAATAACATAGTTGCTATTTATTCTGGCACGGGTCTTGGATGCGGCGCTGTTTTAAATGGCAAACCTATCCTAAGCGATGCCATATACGGATGTGAAATTGGCCATATTGGATACAAAGAAGCACCGTTTAGATGCGGATGTTCAAAAAACAACTGCCTTGAGTTATACGCATCTGGCAGCGGCATAGAAAAGTGGGTTGAGTTTTATAACTTAGACAACAGCGATTTGTGTTATCTGTATGAGATAAAGCACAAGATAGCAGAAGAGTATTTAGAAGCCTTGGCATTTGCCGTTGGCGTTGCCATAGCTATCTTCAACCCAGAGATTGTTGTTCTTGGCGGTGGGATAGTAAAAAGATGCGACTTTATCTTGGATGAAGTTAGAAAAAGAGCAAAAAGATACGCAATGCCGTCTGCTTTTGATAATTTAAGGATAGAAAAGACACAAATTGAAAACGGTTCTTTAGAAGGAGCAAAACTACTACTAAAATGAAAATCTTAATGGTTGCAAGCGAATTTGGAAGCTTTGCCAAAACGGGCGGACTTGCCGATGCTGTATATGGACTTTCAAAGGCTTTATCGGATAAAAACCACGAAGTTGTTGTAATTCTACCAAGATATTACATAATAGACAAAAGCAAGCTTAAAGATTTTGGCTTTGCATTCAAGGTCAATATGGGAATATTAAAAGATATATCCTTTGGCGTATTTGAGAAAAGATTGAATAAGAATTTAAGACTCTGGTTTGTCGATTATGAACTATTCTTTGGCAGAAAGGGATTGTATGATGATGAAAATGGAAACCCTTATACCGACAACGGCATCAGGTTTGTCTTTCTAAGCAAAGCAGCGCTTGAAGTGGCAAAAAGGCTTAATTTTAAGCCAGATATAGTCCATACACACGATTGGCATACAGCTTTTGTAAATGCACTTATAAAAACCCAATACAAAAGCGATGGATTTTTTAAAGATACATCGTCTGTCTTAACCATTCACAACCTTCAGCATCAGGGTATATTTGATGCAAGCTTGATGAATATAATGGGTATTGACTGGCAACACTTCAATCCGTTTGAGTTTGAAGCCTTAGGAATGGTCAACCTGCTGAAAGGCGGTATAAGATTTGCAGATGCCATATCAACGGTAAGCAAAAGATACGCAGAAGAGATACAGACGCCACAGTTTGGATGTGGGCTTGATGAACATCTAAGGGCTCACTCATGCAGACTGTTTGGCATAATAAACGGCGTTGATTATAATCTCTGGAATCCTTCCACAGATAGATACATACCCAAAAATTACGACATAGAAAACATAGAAGATAAGATACATTCAAAAAGAGAACTTCAAAAACTCTTCTCATTAGAAGAAAACGATAAGCCACTAATAGGCTTTATCGGAAGGTTGTATGAACAGAAAGGAATTCAGTTGATTGCCGAAGCATTCGATAGAATGATGCAGATGGAGATTGAATTTGTTTTGCTTGGAAGTGGAGAAAAATGGGCTGAAGAGTTTTTTAAAGAAAAGGCAAGACAATACAAAGGCAAGTTTGGTTGTTTTATAGGATATTCAGAAGAACTGGCGCATCTGATAGAAGCTGGATGTGATATGTTTTTGATGCCTTCGGCATTTGAACCGTGCGGACTAAATCAGATATACTCATTAAGATATGGGACAATTCCGATCGTTCATGGTGTTGGCGGTCTTGTCGATACGGTTGAAAATTTTGATAAAGAGAAAAATAAAGGAACAGGTTTTCTGTTTTACTCGTTTGATACTTCTGCTCTTTTAAATACACTTAATTGGGCTTTGGATGTTTATAAGGATAAGGACACATTCGTTAGCCTTCAAAAAAGGGCTATGTCTGTAAGATTTGACTGGCAGAAACAGTCTGAAAAATATATAAAACTCTATGAATTTGCAAAGATCTACAGGTTTTTGAAAGATGATTGATTACTCATTTTCGCTTCTTACTGATTACGACATATATCTATTTAAAGAAGGGACGCACTATAGGCTATTTGAGAAGCTGGGTTGTCATCTAATTGAAGATGGCGCATATTTTGCCGTCTGGGCTCCAAATGCAGCCTATGTAAGTGTCGTCGGCGATTTTAACAACTACGATAAGAATGCACATCCCTTAAAAAAACGCAACGACAATTCTGGCATCTGGGAAGGCTTTATAAAGGGTGTTAAAAAAGGTCAAACATATAAGTATTTCATCTATTCAGACATAGACAAAAGGGAAAGATACAAGGCAGACCCGTTTGCCTTCTTCTCGGAGAAACCACCAAAATCTGCATCTGTTGTCTGGGATATAGAAAATTACACATTCAAAGATGACAACTGGATGAGAGAAAGGGCATCAAAAAATAACATAAACGCTCCGATTTCTATTTATGAAGTGCATCTTGGCTCATGGAGAAGAAAAGTCGAAGAGAACAACCGATTTTTGACATATGTTGAAGCTGCAGAAGAATTGGCTAATTATCTTGTTGAGATGAACTATACGCATGTTGAGATACTGCCAATAATGGAACATCCGTTTGACGGTTCGTGGGGATATCAAGTGTTAAGCTATTTTGCACCCACTTCGCGATACGGCAAGCCAGAAGAGTTTATGCAGTTTGTCGATATTATGCATCAGGCAGGTATAGGCGTTATTTTGGATTGGGTGCCAAGCCACTTTGTTTTGGATGATCATGGACTTGCAAGATTTGATGGAACCTGCCTTTATGAGCACGAAGACCCAAGAAAAGGCTATCATCCGCAGTGGAGAAGTGCGATATTCAACTACGGAAGAAACGAAGTTAAGGAGTTTTTGATAAGCAATGCCGTTTTCTGGCTTGAGAAGTATCACATAGACGGATTAAGGGTTGATGGCGTGGCAAGTATGATATATTTGGATTTTGCACGAAAGCCAGGCGAGTGGATACCCAATAAATACGGTGGAAGAGAGAATTTAGAAGCCATCGAATTCTTAAAGGAATTTAACAAAACAGTTTATGGGATGTTTGATGGCATAATGACGATTGCTGAAGAATCCAGCGCATTTCCAAAGATTAGCTGGCCTGTTTATGCTGGTGGCTTGGGTTTTGGCTTTAAATGGAATATGGGATGGATGCACGATACGCTTGACTATTTTAAAGTTGATCCCATCTACAGGCAACACAACCACAACAAGCTAACATTCAGCATCTGGTATGCCTTCAGCGAAAATTTCATACTGCCGTTAAGCCATGACGAAGTCGTCCATATGAAGGGTTCTTTAATCAACAAGATGCCTGGCGATTATGAGACAAAGTTTGCCAATTTAAGGGCGTTGTTTGGATATATGATGTCTCATCCGGGCAAAAAGCTTTTATTTAGCGGTGGTGAGTTTGCACAATTTAGAGAATGGAACTATGCCGAAAGCCTTGATTGGCATCTGCTTGACTTTCCAAAGCACAAAGGCGTTCAACTTCTGATAAAGGATTTAAACAGACTTTATAAAACAAAACGAGCCTTACACATCTACGATACAAAACCCGAAGGATTTGAATGGTTAGATGTAAACAATAACAGACAAAACATTATAGCCTTTTTGAGAAAATCCGATACAAGAGATGAAGTTATAGCCGTTGTGTGCAATTTTTCTGGCATAGAACAAAACTATAGACTTGCCCTACCCTTTGGTGGCATGTGGCATGAGATATTCAACTCTCAACTTGAAAAATACGGTGGCTTTATAAAGGAATTGAAAAGTTTTAATGCAGAAAATATACCCTGTTATGACAGAGAATTCAGTATAGAAATAAACCTACCACCCTTATCTGTTATCTATCTTGAGCCTTCTTAAGGATTATACAACTTTTCGTAATACTCAATAGCCATCCTTGATGAATCGAAATATGCCATAACATCGTTCATACTTGTCTTGACCATCTCAAGCCATCTGTCTTCGTTTTCGTAATACATAGGCAGGATTGTTGTCTCAAGCTTTTCCATCATTGTTAGATAATCCCTTCTATCCTGCTCTTCTATCGGCAAGTTTGGGTCTGAATGTTTGATCGTGAAGCAGTTTACTCCGTCTTTCTCAAATTCTGCATGCCAACCATCATCGATTGAGAAGTGAATCGCCGCATTTGCCGCTGCTGCCATACCGCTTGTGCCGCTTGCTTCCCTGCCCCATCTTGGTGTGTTTAGCCAGATATCTGCACCCTGTTTTAGCATTCTTGAAAGTCTCAATTCATATCCTGTAAGAACGGCAACATTCTTAAATTCCTTAGACATTAAAACAAGTTCGTTAAACATACCTATGCCGCGATAATCTTCAGGATGTGGTTTTCCAGCCCATATAATCTGAATTGGATAATCCTTGTTATTTACGAGATTTCTAAATCTCTCCATATCGTATATCAGAAGCCACGGCCTTTTGTATTCAACAAACCTTCTTGCCCAGACAACGGTTAATATATGCGGATCAAAGATCTTGCCTGTCTGGTCTGCAACCTCTTCAAACAGCAGCTTCTTTAGATGCTTCTTCCATGCAGCAAGCTGATAATCTTCATGCTCCTGCAAGTATGTAAGCAGGTGTTTATCTGCCCAATAGTGCATATTTTGAGCATTTGTTATGCTTATGATCTCGCATTTACCCTTTACATGCTTCCACATCTCATTTGATACCTTATGATGGATCTTGGATACGGCATTTGCCCTTTTTGCAATCTTTAAAGCCGCAACGGTGAGACAGAAATTGTTATCGTGATAGTCAAGCTTGTTTTGTATCTCTTCTGCTTTGAAATCTCCAAAAAAGCCCATCTCTTCAAGCAGCTTAACATCATGCTCTTCATTACCAGCCTTTTCTGGCGTATGGGTTGTAAAGACGATGTGCTTTTTTAATTCGTCAAGTTCGGGATAATCCTTCATAAGCTCAAATGCAAGCGGCAGTGCATGGCCTTCGTTTAAATGATAAACATCAATGTCTATTCCAAGTTCCTTAAGCATCTTAACGCCACCAATACCCAGAACAATCTCCTGTGCTATACGCGTCTTCTCATTGCTATCGTAAAGTTTATAACTTATCGTTCTTGATAGATAATCATTCTCAAGACAGTCCGTCGTAAGAAAGAAAACAGGCACAGTCTCAAACACATTCGGCGGCAGATAGTAAGCCTTTACTATCACAGGCTTGCCGTTTATTTTAACTTCAACCCTTGCGCCTGTGTCTTCTATGAAATAGTAAAACTTTCTTCTGAATTCCACCTTCATCGTATTGTCTTCGTTTCTGCTTTGGTCGTAATAGCCGTAACTCCACAGAATCCCTACTCCAACCATATTCTGCCTTTTATGATTGGCACTTCTCATGTGAGAACCAGCAAGAAAACCAAGACCACCCGAATATGTTTTTAAAGCCTGATCTATAGCAAACTCCATAGAGAAATATGCAACAGCCTTTGAGAATTTCTCATCTATTAAATATGGAAATAGATTTTTTCTATCCATCTTTTACTCCTTTTTGCCCTTATTTTTAGCAATTATATACGGTTTAT
>CAYTZD010000010.1:0-29265 GCA_964442345.1 uncultured Hippea sp.
TCGTCTTCACACTTTCTTTTAATGTTAATGTTATCATCTTAACGCTATGCTTATTAGAATGTAAAGAATTGGCGCGATAAAAACAATGGGTTTGAGTTTGTTTAAGATTTTTTCATCCTTTATTAGGATTATGAAAAGTAATGGAAGGAATATAGCAGAGCCTCTGATACCCATTGAGAGATAACTCCAGCTTAGGATAGCAGAATGAAGGCCGCTGAAGACAATAATAAGCGATGAAGTTAGGATTAAAAAAGCCGTTATTTTTATCTCTGTCAATTCTTTGTATCTGCTTTTTATTCTTCCTTTTATTACATCAACATACATGTTTGTTGTTGCACCAAGCGTTAAACCAGATGCCGTTCCGAGTATAATTACGGTTAGGAATGATAAAAATATAGCTGTTAGGATTGGGTTGAAGTAAAGCTTTAAAAAGTATGGAAATACAACGACGGTGTTGTTTATTAATTCAGGGTGATGAATTCTCATATACATACCGATCAGTATGCCCATAAGTCCGATTGGTGGAATTAACAGTGCGCTTAAGAATGCTCCGTTTCTTGCTGTTTTGACATCTTTTGCTGAGAATATTGCCTGCAGGTATGTTTGAGTTGAAAGAACGCCTATAACCATTGCTATCATATCTTGAATTGCTTTTGATTTGCCGTATGAAAACATACTAAGCATATTTTTATCTGGCAAGGAGTGTATCAGGTTTGTTATGCCGTGCTGTTTTGTTAAAACAACAATAGTTGCAAGTATCATGAGCGAATATAGCATAAATACCTTTATCTTGCCTATGAGAGATGAGCTTACTATGCCGCCGCTTAAAACAAAGATAAGAATGAGAATAAAAGTTATTAGCATGCTTGTAAGACTGCCAAACCCAAAAACGGTTTCTATTATAGACATGGCAGCTAAAAACTGTGCAACGATATGTATGTACATACCAAAAGAGCTTAAAATACTCGTATAAACGCGTATGTCTTTGCCAAATTTGTTGCCTATGAATTCCGATACGGTTATTACTTCTTCGCTTCTTAGCGCTTTTGAGAAGAAAAGTCCCAAAATAAGACATGCCACACCACTAAACAGCGTAAAAATCCAAGCGGCTATACCGTATGTGTATGCAAGCTGAACCGTTCCAATTGTCGATGCACCACCAACAAGTGTGCCTATGATTATGTATGATACATCCAAAGAGCCAAGTTTTCTGCTTGCAATAGTAAAATCACTTTCGCTTTTTACGATTTTTGATTTAAATATGAGAAAAAGTGAAATCAGAGTAAGCAGGGTTAAGAAGAGTATTTTCACCTGTTTTCCTTTTTGCACTCACTCCACAGTTTATCCATCTCTTCTAAGTTTGAGCTTTCCAAGTTTTTGCCGTTTTCTTTTAATTTATCTTCTATGCAGTTGAATCTCTCTTCAAACCTTAGATTTGCTTCTCTTAATGCTTCTGATGGGTCTATCTTGTTTAACCTTGCAAAGTTTATCAAGGCAAACATTAGATCGCCTATTTCGTGTTTTATCTCTTCTTTATTTTTAGCTTCTTTTAGTTCGTTAAACTCTTCTTCAACCTTTTTGAAACACTCTTCTGGATTGTTCCAATCAAAACCAACTTTGGCGGCTTTTTTCTGTAGTTTATACGCCTTTTCTATTGGTGGAAGCGAGCGCGGAACAGAATCAAGGTAATGTTTTGGTTTTTCTTTCTTTTCGTTCTCTTTTATCTTTTCCCAATTCTTTAAAACTTCATCTACATCTTCGACTTTTAGATTGCCAAAAACATGTGGATGTCGCCTTATTAGTTTATCGCATATGCCGTTTATCATATCGTCTATGCTGAATAGATTCTCTTCTTCTGCAATTTGGGAATGAAATACGACATGAAGCAGCATATCGCCAAGCTCTTCTTTGATATTTTCTATATCTTTCCTGTCTAAGGCATCGATTAATTCAAACACTTCTTCTATAACATTCTGCTTAAGCGAATAAAGCGTCTGCTTCCTATCCCAGGGACAACCATTAGGAGACCTTAATCGTTTTACGATGTTAACAAGTCTATCAAAACTTTCGCTCATTTTTTATCACCTCAGTATGAGTTCTATTATGCCTATTAAGAATCCCAAGATTCCACCGAATATGTTTATGTGTTTAAACTGCTCTTTGCTTATGTTTAGGACAATCTCTTCAACCTGACCTATATCAAGGCTTTTTAGTTTCTTTTTTGCGTTCTCAGAGATGCTAAAATCAAATATCTTCTGGCTTTCCCTTTTAATGATAACAAGCAGGTTGTTGATGATGTATCTTGACATTTTCTTTCTAAATTGCGGATTAATAAACTCTATCACATCAGAGAAGCTTATTTTTGAGATATTTAATCTTGCAAACGCTACAGATTTTCTTGCAAGTTTTTTAGAATCCACCGATTTTATCAGTTCGCTTTTTATCTTTTCCTTTAGCTTTAATGTTTCCATTAGATTCAAAAGCTTCTCTGTTATGGTTTTTCTAAGCTCTTCTAAACTGTTGCCTGTGTATTTGATTAAAAACTCTTCTGTGTTGAGTTGAAGGATTTTCTCATTCATTGCCTGTTTTATGCTTTCTGATACGCGCTTTTTTATCTCTTTATCTTTAATAAGACTTTGCAGCTTTTCTATTATTGTCTCTATTATCCTGTCGTTTTCTTCAATTAGTGGTGCAATCATCGATACAAAGCTTGCTGTTAGTATGTTTGATTCATCAATGTAGGAATCTAATGATTCAATAATCTTTCTTCTAATAATCTCTTTTATCTTTGGGTCGTTTAAGTTATCAGACAGTCTGTTTAGGGCTTCTGTTGAGAGAATCTCTATGTTTGAATTTATCTTATCCTTTATTTCATCACTGATAAAACTTCCTATGGTTCTGTTTTTATCAATCATAAGAAAGGCGTTGTATGTTAAATAATCGATGTCAATCGTTATATCTGATATTTTCTCTTCGATTAGCGGTTTTATGTTGTTCTCTATTATGTTCTCTAATAGCGGTTCTATCTTCCTGTATGGAATATTTAAGGAAGAGATTTTCTTTTTGAGTAATTCGTTTAATATGTTATCGGTATAGCTGTATAAAAATTGCCTATTCTTTCTTGAATATATGTATCGTATAAGTTCCTGCTTGTTTACGATTTTCTTCTCAACGACATCGGCTATCTTTTCTATGATTTCGTCTCTCTTTTTTGGAATTAATCCTGGTGTAAAAGGCAGTCTGACTTTGCCAATGTAGTATGGTTTTTTTGGATAGAATAGCATTTTTATGGCTACATAGTTTGTGAAGTATCCTATAAAAGCACCAATTAATGGCAGTGAGATTGTATCTATGCTCATTTGAATAGGTTTTTTACCTTTTTAAATAGCGATTCTGTGTAATTTATGCTCTCGCCAGATTCTTTTGCAAACTCTTCGAGTAACTCTTTCTGCCTTTTTGATAGCTTTTTTGGTATTATTACCTTGATTTTGACTATCTGTTTGCCCTTTTCGCCGTTTAATTCAACGCCTCTGTGTTTTAGGATAAAGGTGTCGCCATGTTGTGTTCCTGGTGGTATTGTGAGTTCTGTTTCTCCCCAGATTGTTGGCACCTTTATCGTTGTTCCTAAAGCTGCCTGTGTTATTGATATTGGCACTTCAACAATGATGTCTCTGCCTTTTCTTTTGAAGAACTCATGCTCTTTAACATGGACATAGATATATAAATCGCCGTTTGGTCCACCGTTTATGCCTTTATTACCCAATCCTTGAACCCTGATAATGTCGCCATCGTCTATACCCTGTTTGATGTTTATCTGAAGTCTTTCTTCGTCATATACATATCCTGTCCCGCCACATTCTCTGCACTTTCTTGTGATTATCCTTCCTGTTCCGCCACATTTGGGACATGCCCTTCTGACGGATAGGAAGCCTTGCGAGTATGATATCTCACCTGTGCCGTGACAGTATGGACACATCTGTATGCCATCTTTATCGGCACCTGTCCCGTTGCACTTTGGACATATTCTTCTTCGTTTGATCTTTATCTCTTTTTTTGCACCAAATACCGCTTCCTTGAAGTCTATTGTTAAATTGATACTAATATCTTCCCCTCTTTGTGGTCTTCTTTTTCTTCTGTATGAGTAATCACCAAACAGATCACCAAAAACACTTGATAGATCTTCAAAAAGGTCTTCAAAGACAGATCCAAAGTTGTAATCTTCGGAAAAATCTGCATCGCCAACCGTGCCAAACTGGTCGTATTGAGCCCTTTTTTTAGGGTCTGATAGAATAGAATATGCTTCGTTTATCTCTTTAAATCTCTCTTCTGCCTTCTTATCGTCTGGATTTCTATCTGGATGGTATTTGATGGCAAGTTCTCTAAATCGCTTTTTTATCTCTTCTTGGGTTGCATCCCTTGAGACGCCCAAAATCTCGTAATAATCCTTCATCTTGAAGCCTCTTTAGCAAAAATTTGCTCGTTTTCAAGCGTGCTATTATAACAAAACTTCTATGCTTTTTTCATTAAAAAAACAACCCAACCGCTGTATCCAACGGTTGGGTTGAGAGAGTCTTTATCTATTTGTTATTTGTTTTCATCTTCAACTTCGGCTTCAACAACTTCTTCATCTGAACTGCCTGAAGTTGAAGAAGTTGAAGATGACGATGTTGTGCTGCCTTCAGAGCCTTGAGCTTTCTTGTATGCTTCTTCGGCTAACTTATGCGACTTTCTTGCAAGCTCTTCCATTGCTTTTTCTATCTCTTCTTTCGAATCGCCTTCCATTGCTTTCTTTAGGTTGTCTATAGCTTCCTGAATCTGTTTCTTTTCATCTTCGCTAATCTTATCGCCAAAGTCTTTTAGGCTTTTCTCTGTAGAGTACACGAGAGAATCTGCCTTGTTTTTGGTTTCGATAAGCTCTCTTCTTCTTCTGTCTTCTTCTGCGTGAGCTTCGGCTTCTTTGACCATTCTCTCAATCTCTTCTTCGGTTAAGCCGCTGGATGCTGTGATTCTTATGCTCTGCTCTTTGCCTGTTGCCTTATCCTTTGCCGTAACATTGAGAATACCGTTTGCGTCTATGTCGAATGTTACTTCTATCTGTGGAACGCCTCTTGGTGCTGGTGGAATACCGACAAGCTCAAATTTGCCGAGTGTCTTATTATCCTTTGCAAGTTCTCTTTCACCCTGTAATACATGTATTGTAACGGTTGTCTGGTTGTCTTCTGCTGTTGTAAATATCTGGCTTTTTCTTGTTGGTATTGTGGTGTTTCTTGGAATTATCTTTGTCATAACACCACCGAGTGTCTCTATACCTAAAGATAGTGGCGTTACATCAAGCAGTAATACATCCTTTACTTCACCTTTTAAAACACCACCCTGAATTGCAGCACCTAAGGCAACAGCTTCGTCTGGGTTGATGTCCTTTCTTGGTTCTTTGCCGAAGAACTCTTTTACGACTTCTCTGATCTTTGGCATCCTGGTCATACCACCGACCAAGATTACATGGTCGATGTCTTCAGGCTTTAGTCCTGCGTCTTTTAATGCCAGTCTGCATGGCTCAAGCGTTCTTTCTATTAAAGGCATTACAAGTTGTTCAAACTTTGCCCTTGTTATCTTCATTACAAGGTGTTTTGGACCGCTTGCATCTGCCGTTATGAATGGCAGGTTGATTTCGGTCTCCATTGCGCTTGAAAGCTCTATCTTGGCTTTCTCGCATGCTTCCTTTAATCTCTGTAAAGCCATCGGGTCTTTTCTTAAATCAACGCCGTGTTCCTTCTGGAATTCGTCAGCAACATAGTCGATTAAAGCCTTATCGAAGTCATCGCCACCTAAGTATGTATCACCGTTTGTAGATTTTACTTCGAATACGCCATCGCCTATTTCAAGGATAGATATATCGAATGTTCCGCCACCCAAGTCATAAACTGCGATTTTTCCTTCTTTTTCTCTATCAAGTCCGAAAGCCAAAGAAGATGCTGTTGGTTCGTTGATTATTCTTAAGACATTTAAACCTGCTATTCTTCCTGCATCTTTTGTTGCCTTTCTCTGTGAATCGTCAAAGTATGCAGGAACTGTTATAACAACATCGGTAATCTTTTCGCCTAAATAGGCTTCTGCGTCGGCTTTGAGTTTCATTAAGATTTTTGCTGAGATCTCCTGCGGTGTGTACTCTTTGCCGTCTATCTTTATTCGGCAGTCTCCGTTGGGACCTTCAACAACTTCGTATGGAAGCCTGCTTATGGCTTCTTGAGCTTCTTTTGATGAGAATCTTCTACCTATCAGCCTTTTTACAGAGAAGATTGTCCTTTTTGGGTTTGTTACAGCCTGCCTTTTGGCAGCCTGACCGACAAGGATTTCACCTTTATCGGTAAATGCCACAACGCTTGGCGTTGTATTGGCACCTTCAGCATTTGGTATAACGCGTGGTTTACCACCTTCAATGATTGCCATACAAGAGTTAGTTGTTCCAAGATCGATTCCTAATACCTTTCCCATTTTCTATTCCTCCTTTTTATTATTTGTATTATTTTCTTCTTTTTTACCTGCACTGACGATAACCTTTGCAGGCCTGATAAGTTTGTCTTTGTAGATGTATCCCTTTTGAACGGTTTGTATCACTGTATCCTTAGGCAAATCTTCTGATTCTTGCATCATCAAAGCATCGTGAAGATTGGGATTAAATGTCTCTTTATCGGGTTTTATCTCTTCAACGCCGTGTTTTTTGAGCATATCCTTGAAAGACTTAATGGAAAGTTCAATGCCTTCGATGATGGCATCCTTGTGCTGATAAGCCATCTCAATGGCTTTCTCAAGATTGTCAAGTATTGTCAAAAAGTCGTTTATTATTGCCCTTTTTGCCGATTCTTTTGCGTCTTCTATCTCTTTTGCCATTCTCTTTCTGTAGTTGTCAAAATCAGCAAGTAGTCTCAAATATTCATTTTTAAGTTTATTGTATTCTTCTTCGTAATTGAGCTCTTTTGTCTGTTTATTTTCCTGATTTTCTTTGGCCTGTTCTTGCTGCTTTTCTTCTTTGAGCTGTTCTTTCTCTTTTTCGCTCATTTTTTCCTCCCTATGCGTTGATAATCTCGTTTATTTTCTTTTTAGCCGATTCAACGATGTTTAAAATCTCCGTGTAATCCATATTTATTGGACCAACAACACCCACCACACCAACATTGACATCTTCGTATTTATAAGCCGATGAGACAAAGCCTATCTCTTTGATGCCTTCAATAGGTAGCTCATCGCCTATCAAGATAATACGCTCACTGTTCATGGCGCTTCTAATAAGTTCAAGCATTGTCTTTTTATCTTCAAGTGTTTTTACAAGCTTTTTGAGTTTTTCTAAGTCGTTTTGAAACTCTGGGTATTTGAATATGTTCTCTATACCGTCAATCATTACGGTTGGTTTTTTGGCTTCTTCCGTCAATTTGTTGATTAATGCTTCGCATGTCTCTTTTTTGCTGTTTATGTAAGATTGTAAGTCTTCATTTATCTCTTCTAATGTTTTGTTTGCATACTTTTCTGTTATGTAGTCTGAGAACTCTTTGAGTTCGTTGTCGCTTAATTGTCTATCTGTTGAGACTATCTTTGTCTCTATTACATTTCTATTTGAGACGATTACGCTTAATATCTTGTTTTCGCCTATCTTTACAAACTGAATGTTCTTTATTTTTGTTTTTGAAAAGTCAGGCATTGTTATTAAGCTTACAAGCTCGCTTAGTGAAGACATTGTGTCTAAGATTCTGTTCATCTTCTCATCAAGCGAACCAAATGCATTCTTTAAGGGTAGTTTTTCAAACTCTTCCCTAAGCTGCGGGTTAAAGTTTGACAGTATCATATCAAGATAGAACTTGATACCTTTGGGTGTTGGTATCTTACCGCCAGAGGTGTGCGTATGGGTTAGATAGCCCATCTCTTCCAAGTCGAGCATCACATTTCTCATAGTTGCTGCTGAAAAGTCAAGGTTGTATCTTTTTGTTAGAACCCTTGAACCTGCTGGCTGTTTATTCTTTATATAATTGTCAACTATAACACTTAACACCAAAATTTTTCTCTCGTTAAGTTTCTCACTCATTAGCACTCACCTCAATAGTCTGCTAACAAAAATAGTCAAAAATCCAGATTTGTCAAGTTTTTGGTAGGTTTTTTATCCTTTTTTTAATATAAGGTTTATAATTTTAACTGCTGGTGAGAAAAAATTTTCTTTACATTGGTTTTGTATAAGAATATATTATAAGAAATGATAGCTAATTATGGATTAGTAAAGTGCAGTTGTGGCTATTATAATCCTTCGGATGCTAAGATTTGTGCTTTTTGTGGAAATCCTATTGAAGAAAAAAAAGAGAGAAACGCCATCCTTGTATTTGAGAACGAGCGCAAAAGCTTTCCCTTAATGCGCAAGATAAAAAAGCACGGAATTAACCTTAAATCTTTTAAACCGACCACAGTGTTTCTGGGTAATATAGATAATGCCGATTATCTATTGTTTGAAGTAAACCCGAAAGTTATGCGTAATAGAGAGATTGTCGAAAGGTTGAGAAATAAGTTTAAGAATGCTGAAACTGTTGCTATTGTTCAAAAGGATGAAGATTTTAAAGAGTGGAAGCTTTTGGGTGTTGATTATGTAATCGATAAGGTCTCATTGATTGATGAGATATTAACTCAAGAGAGTTCTCATAAATTTGGATTGCCAGTTTATTCAATTAAGGAAGTAGAACATGTTTTGCATTCTGTAAATAAAGAGTTAAGAATCGTAGTTTTTAAATTTGACAGATTTGATGATACTGAAATAGAGAATATTGGATGGCTACTTGAAAATATATACAACGATTTAAAAAGAGCCGATGTGTTTTTTGTGGTTGCCAATTTTGGTTTTATAATCTTGCCGTTTAATCAGGACGATTTAAAGGGAATAGAATTCCTTAAAGATAAAATTGAGAAATTTGTTAAAGATAAGATTCCTGATAATGTCAAGCTTAAGATTGCAGAAACGATTAGTTTTTATTCAAATAGTTCACTTGATGAATTAACAGAAGAGAAAAAATATGTGCAGCTAAATATCCCTAAAACAGAAAGTCCCAAAGCAGAGAGTAAGGCTGAGCATCTTTCTGTTGATGATCCGTATGTAATAATGTTTACTTTAGATGATTTGGGTGAAGATGCTGCGCTGTTGTTTTTTGATGTGGATTACAAAAAGATAGTTGATCCATTTCTTACTTTAAAAGTTGCAAGAAGGATTGTTGAAGCAAAGGATAAGGGTTTTTCAGAAGATAAACTTAAAAAGGTGAAGGAGAGATTTAAAGAAACAACAGATGCCATCTCCAAAAGTTTTGATATATCAAAAGAAAAAGCGTTTCTTGATAGTTTGTCTGCTGATACTCAACTTCTTAGTCTTCCCGAAGTGCAGACGAATATTATTATGGTCTATAATGAAAATGCTTCTTTTAAAAGGATTGTTAGAGAGGTAGAGAAAGACCCTGCTATAACATCTAAGATACTTAGATTTGCCAATTCTGCATTCTTTGGTTTTAAAAGAGAGATAAAAAGTGTCGAAAGAGCTGCAATCGTTCTTGGAATGGAAGAGATTCTCGGTATATCCTTAAGTGTTTCATATTTGAGTATGTTTAAATCAAGGTTGACAAAGGAACTTTACAGATACGCTATAGCAACCCTTGCCATATCGAAGTATATAGAGCAGAAAGCCAATATCAATGCTCCTGTTACGCTTGGTAGTGTTGTTCATGTGATAGGCAGTATGTTTTATGCGCAATATATGGAAGAAGATTATAAAAAAGTTGTAAATAAATTAAAGAAAGAGAAGATTAAATACGAGAAAGCAGAGTTTGAACTAATGCCTGCAAGATCTTCAGAAGTCGGATACAAGTTATCTTCTCTCTGGTCATTCCCTGAAAGGGTAGGACAGGTCATAAAAAATTGGCTTTTCCCGTCTATTGTTTCAAAGTTTGATACATCTTTACATCTGATACATGCATCTGCTATGATGGCAAGAGCATTGGGATACTTCTATGAAGGATACTCTCTGGAGGATTTGAATTATTACACATACAATCTGTTCTTTAAGAAATTTGGCGTTAATCTGCTTTCGTTGTTTAAGAATTCGGCAGAAGAGATGAGAAGTAAAATAGAAGAGATGATGTATATCTTGTCATGAGCATACAAAAAATAATAGATTCACTAAGTAAAAAGCATACGCATTTAGTAAGCGATATATTAAAAGCAGATAGTCTGCTTGAAGAAGATAATTTAAAAAGGTTTGTAGAAGGTTTACATAATGTTGGTGTTAGGAAGGCTTTGTGCATTGAAGAAGGTAGGGTAATTTTTTCCGACGATAAGGAATTGGTAGGAGAAGAGATACCAATAGATAGATTTGAGACTTCAAAGGAGATAGATAGGTACAAAATAGCAAAAGAGGTATTTAAAGACCCTGAACTTAGAAGATTTAAGGTCTATAAAACATTTAAAGATAGCGGTTTTGTTGTTGTCTTTGATGTTGATGCGCCAGAGTATCGTATCTCGTTGGTTGATCTGTTGATGAATTCAAAGAAATGGCATGCGAGATTTGAAAATGGTTGGTTTGTTAAGCTAAAGGTTGCAATGGGACTTATTTATAGGCTGGATAGAGAAACATATATGCACTCATACAGGACAAGGGAGTATTCGCATTACATAGCTTCTAAGCTTAAAATGGATAAAGATGAGATTCTCAAGATAAAAATAGGAGCAATGCTTCATGATATAGGCAAGCTGTTTTTGCCTTTGAATGTGTTAAAGAAAGAGAGTAGTTTAACAGACGATGAGTTTAAGATTGTAAAACGCCATCCGTTGTATAGCTATAGGATACTAAAATCGTTTGTTTATGATGAGTGTGTGCTTAATATAGCTGTTATGCATCATGAGAAGATAGATGGTTCTGGGTATCCTTATGGTTTAAAAGATATACCATTATGTGTTCAGGTTGTTGCGATTAGCGATATATTGGATGCCATTCAGTCTGCCAGAAGCTATAAAGATAAGTTGGGCTGTAATGTCGTTTTAGAAGAGATGAAGAAATTTAAAGGGAAATTTGATGATAGATTAATGGAGACAGTCTTTGAATTCATCAAAAGCGATGCATTCTTTGCGTTTAAGAATAGGTTTAATAAGATATCTTCACGCTATTCAAATGCAGAGTTGGATAATTGTAATACCATATTTGAGAAGTTGAATGTTTTAAGAAGTAAGAATGCCGACCTTGAAAGGGAAGTTAATCTGTATAAAGATATTGCTGCAAAGGTTCAAAGGAAGTATGAAGAGACGATAGAGCTTTGCGAAGGCAGCAAAAAATATAAAAGCAGCAAACTTGAGACGGCTGTTAATGCGATTTTTGCACTTACACCGCCAGAGCTCAAGCTAAAAACGGTTGTTATTGTTGAAGATGAAGGTGTGCGTTATCTAAAAGGCGAACCCTTAAGCTTTGATCTCTTGAATAAGGTTGTAAACGATGAGAAATATCCTTCTATAGCAAAGGTTAAGCTAAAAAATAATCGCAAGATCTATCTTCTGTTTGATGGTGAAGCCAAGCTTCCACCTTCATTGAGATTTACCATCGAAAGTTTGTTCTAAAAACGGTATAGCTTTTTTAAGTACATCTTTATCCGTTAATGTTTTATAACATTCGAGATTGTAAGGACACTTATCTGCACTTCCGCATGGTTGGCATTTTAATCCCTTATAAATGAGAATCGTATTTTCATCTTCTATAAACCATCCACCAGTTGGGCCACAGATTACGATGGTTTTTGTCTGTTGGCTTACTGCAACATGCGATGCGAATGAATCATTGCCTATAAAAAATCTTGACAGTTTAACCAAAGCGGCAAACTGTTTTATGGAAAAAGGCTTTTCTAAAACTATGGAGCTTTTTGCAAACTCTTTAACTCTCAATGCTATGGGTTTTTCTTTTTCTGTGCCATATACAATAATTGGTGTAAGGTTAAAGTATTCTGCTAATGCTTGGGCTGTTCTGCCGAAATCTTCTGCCTGCCACATCTTGTTTGGCTTTCGTGCTGTTGGCGAAACGACAAAAAAGTTATCGGACAAACCTTGCCTTGCAAGATAGTCTTTAACTTTATTCAAATCTGCTTCTGAAAAAAAGAGTTTTGGCATAAAGTGTTTTGGGTTGTTTATACCTATTGCTTTTAGTATATCTAATCTTTCAAATGCCGTGTATCCTGAAGTTATCTGATCCACTATTATGGTGTAGTAGAATTTATCCCTTACATCGTCAAAGGCTGCCCTTATCTTTGCCTTAGATAGAAGTGTTATTCTTTTTGATCTTCCCGTTCTTTGAATATCCAAAACGGCATCGTATCTCTCGCTTCTTATTTTAAACCATACCTTTATCTCGTTTATCAATCCTTCTTTTAGTGTGTATATTTTATCTATGAATGGGTTTAGGCTTAATATCTCTTCTGCAGTCTTTGATGTTAGAAAGTGAACTTCGCTTTTGGGTAGGTGGTATTTTATCGCTTCTGCTAAGGGTGTTGACAGAAGAACATCGCCAAGCTGCTTTATCTGAATAATTAAAATCTTCATGGCGGATAATTATATATTTAATCCTTGAATTGTAAAGTTATTTATTGTATAAGTCAATTGTGGAAGTTCTAAAAACATTCTTAAGCAGAGATGAAGAAGATACAAAGAAGGTTGCATGTTGGGTTGTTGAATATTTGATAAAGAGAAAAGAGAATAAGTGTATCGTTTTTTTGAAGGGTGATCTGGGCTGCGGAAAAACACGGTTTGTAAAATTTGCGTTGGAATGTTTGGGTATAGATGAAGAAGAGTTTGACGGTAGTCCAACTTTTACCGTTATGAATGAATACAGAAATAGGATTTATCACATTGACCTTTACAGGGTCGGGATAGATGAATCTGTTGTTGATTATTTAGAGAGTGAAGATGGTATATTCTTTGTTGAATGGCCAGAAAAACTCACTATTAAGCCAGATGTTGTTGTTGAGTTTAAGTTTGAAGGAGAACAAAGGAGAAAAATAGATGTATATTCAAGCTGATACTGATGTTTATTGTATAATTGGCAATCCCGTAAAGCACAGCTTGTCTCCTATTCTTCATACATATATGTTTGAGTATTATGGTGTAAATGCTGTTTATGTTGCTTTTGAACCTGAGAATGCAACTAAAGCATTGGATGCCATCAGGGCTTTAGGTATAAAGGGTGCAAATGTTACTATTCCCTTTAAGAATGAAGCTTTTAGGTGTGTTGATGAGACAGACGATGATACTGCTTTCCTTGAAGCTGTTAATACGATAAAGAACGAAAATGGCAAACTTTACGGTTTCAATACAGATTACTTAGGTTTTAAAGATATGTTTGAAGAGTATTCAAAGTTTTATAGTCCTGAGGATAACATTGTTGTTGTTGGTGCTGGTGGTGTTGCCGTATCGGTGATTTACGCTTTGTATAAGCTTGGTATAGATAGGGTGTTTCTTTTAAATAGAAGCTTTGAAAGGGCTAATAGACTAAAAGAGAAGTTTAAAGGCAAGATTGAGATTGTGTTGGGCGAGTTGTATGATAAAGAGATAATTTCGAAAGCAAACATAATAATAAATTGCACGCCTGTAGGGTTGAATAGTGATGATATACCTATTGAACTTGATTGGGTTTTTGAGCCGTTGATTATTGATGTTATATACTTCGATACGCCACTTATAAAGAAAGCTCAACAGAATGGGCTAACAGCGGTTAACGGTATGGATATGTTTATAGGACAGGCTTATTACTCGTTTAAGATATGGACAGGGATAGAATTTGATAAAGAGAACGCAAAAATTCTGTTGGGAGATATAGGGTTATGACTACGCTGTTGGGTCAGTTGCTGCTGTGGAATAAGGTTATAACACAGGAGCAGTTGGAAGAAGCTTTAAAGGAGCAAGAGAGAACAAAAAAGAAGCTTGGGACTATACTTATTGAGAAGGGGTTTGTTGATGAGAAGACGCTCAATGAGTTTCTAAGCAAACAGTACGGCGTTGATAGTGTAGATTTGAATTCCATAGAGATTCCAAGAGAAGTTATAAAGAAGGTTCCAAAAAATATTGCCAAGAAATATACACTTATTCCTGTCGAGATAGATAAAAATAGAATAAAGATTGCAATAGCAGATCCGACAAACATATTTGCTTTAGACGAAGTAAGGTTTGTTACAGGCTTAAATGTTACGCCACTGTTTGCCAACGAGCGTTCCATCCTAAGGGCAATAGATAAGTACTACGGAACAACAACAGAGCTTGAAGAGATTGCAGATACCCTAAAAGAAGCTGAAGATGTCAATGTCTTGAAAGAGACCGAAGAAGAAGTTGATATTGAAGATTTAGAGAAGTCTGCAGAAGAAGAGCCTATCGTCAAACTTGCAAATACAATACTTGCAAGGGCGGTTTCAAGTGGCGTTAGTGATATACACATAGAGCCTTACGAAAAAGAGTTAAGGATAAGATACAGAATAGACGGAAAGTTAAAAACGATAATGACATTTGCAAGAACGATGGCTCCAAAGCTTATCTCGAGATTTAAGATAATGTCAAAGCTGAATATAGCGGAAAAGAGACTTCCGCAGGACGGTAGAATAAGAATGAGAAGTGCAGGTAAGGATATAGACTTGCGTGTATCGACACTGCCGACGATATTCGGTGAAAAGGTTGTTATGAGGGTTTTAGACAGAAGCAGTGTTAGGGTTGAACTTGAACAGTTGGGTTTTGAACCAAACGATCTATCTCGATATCTTGCAGCTATAAAAAAACCCTATGGTATGATTTTAGTTACAGGTCCTACAGGAAGTGGAAAGACGACAACACTTTATGCATCGTTGAATAAGATAAACAGGGAAGATGTTAATATAATGACTGTTGAAGACCCAGTTGAATATAACATTGAAGGCATCAATCAGGTGCATGTAAAAGAAGATATAGGCTTAACATTTGCTGCTGCTTTAAGGAGTTTCTTACGACAAGACCCTGATATTATAATGGTTGGTGAGATAAGGGATTCAGAAACTGCCGAAATAGCCATTAGAGCAGCCTTAACAGGACACCTTGTTTTCTCAACCCTGCATACAAACGATGCACCGTCAACTGTAATGAGATTGGTTGATATGGGTATAGAGAGATACTTGATAGCATCATCCCTTGTGCTAATTTTAGCTCAAAGGCTTGTCAGGAAGATCTGTCCATACTGCAAAAAGGAAGTATCAATACCCCCAAAGGCTTTAGAAGAGATAGGTTTTTCTGAAGAAGAAGCCAAAACTGTCAAGATCTACAAGGGTGAAGGGTGTGATAACTGCAACGGCACAGGGTATAAGGGTAGGGTGGCTTTGTATGAAGTTATGCCTATATCGGAGAAGTTAAGAAGGATGATATTGGAAGGTGCATCAACAGAAGAACTAAGACAACAGGCTATAGAAGAAGGTATGTCAACATTGAGAATGAGTGGTTTAAAAAAGATAAAGGAAGGCGTAACAACAATCGATGAAGTAATGAATGTTACATTCTAAAAGGAGAAGAAAAATGGGAAAGAAGGCAACTGATTTGGTTGAGCTTTTAGAGATAATGCTTGCTAAGAATGGTTCGGATCTGCATATAGCAGCAGGTGCAAAACCAAAGGTAAGAATAGATGGTGAACTTTTTGATCTTGAAGAGTACGATGTTCTCTCACCTGCCGATGCTCAGGGTTTATGTTATAGCGTTATGACGGAACTTCAGAAAAAAACATTGGAAGAGCATCTTGATGTCGATTTTTCTTTCGGTATTCCAAAATTTGCAAGATTTAGGGCAAATGTTCATCTGCAACGCGGCACAGTGGCGGGTGCTTTCAGAATGATACCCTATGAGATACCACCGTTTGAAAAACTTGGTATTCCACCTGTTGTTCAGAAGTTTGCCGAGCTTAAAAAGGGTATTGTGCTTGTTACAGGTCCTACTGGTTCTGGTAAGTCAACCACACTTGCAGCATTGATTGATAAGATTAACAGAGAAAGAAGGGTTCATATTATAACCATAGAAGACCCGATAGAATTTACCTATTCTCATAAGATGGCATTGATTGACCAAAGGGAAGTGGGAAGCGATGTGCCGACATTTGCATCGGCATTAAAGCATGTTTTAAGGCAAGACCCTGATGTTATACTGATAGGTGAGATGAGAGACCTTGAAACAATCCAGGCAGCAATTACAACTGCCGAAACCGGACATCTTGTTTTTGCTACTCTGCATACGAATTCAGCACCTGAGACGATAAACAGAATTGTTGATGTATTTCCACCAACACAGCAGGAGCAGGTAAGAACACAGCTATCCGTTGCTTTACAGGGTGTTATTTCGCAAACACTTATAAAGAGAAAGGATGGCAAGGGCAGGGTGCTTGCAATGGAGATAATGATACCCAATGCGGCTATAAGGAATTTGATAAGGGAGAACAAGATTCCACAGATCTATTCTACGATGCAAATGGGTCAGGCAGAATCTGGTATGATAACAATGAATCAGTCAATAGTGGCTTTGTATAAAAAAGGTCTGATAAGCTATGAAGCTGCATTAGAAGCAAGCAATGATAAGAAAACGCTGCAAAGGGAGCTTGACAAAATAAAATATATGAAGGGGTAAGATATGCCGTATTACAGATGGAAAGGAAGAGACCCTAAAGGGAGAATGAGAAAAGGTGAGATAATAGCCGCATCTCAGGCAGAAGCAGCAGCCAAACTGAAGCAGAAGAGAATATCTGTAATAAAGATAAAGCCAGCTCCAAAAGATATAGAATTACCCTTTCTAAAGCCCAAAGTAAAAGAGAAGGAGTTAATGATAGTTACAAAGCAGCTTGCTTCTATGATCGCAAGCGGCTTGCCTTTGGATGAATCGTTAAACATAATGGCAGAACAGGCTGAAAGTAAAAAAATGGGCGAGATACTATATGACATAAAGCAGAAGGTGGAGACAGGCGCAAGTCTCTCTCAAGCGTTAAAGTCTTACAGAGAAGTTTTCTCTGATATGTATATAAATATGGTGGCAAGCGGCGAACAGACGGGTAATTTAGATGGTGTTTTGAAAAGATTGGCTGAGATGCTTGAAAAGCGTCTTGCTTTAAAGAGAAAGGTAAAAGGCGCCTTAATCTATCCTACAATGGTTGTAATCGTTGCAACGGGTGTTATAGCTTTAATCTTAACATTTGTTATACCCACATTTGCCGAGATGTATGAATCAAGCGGCATGCATCTGCCTTTGCCTACCCAGATAGTAATCAATTTAAGTGTCTTTATGAAAAAGTACTTCTGGTATATGCTTGTTGGCATTATAGGAATTGTTATTGCCATAAGAATTGGATATAGAAAGAGTTATGCCTTTAGAAAACTGATGGATAAGCTGCTTTTGCACTTGCCAATCTTTGGTATGCTATCAAGGAAGGGCTCAATAGCAAATTTCACGGTTATTCTCTCTTCTTTAACGGCAAGCGGTATAGATATACTTGATGCTTTGGAGATTAGCTCAAAAACGGCAGGCAATGTGATTATAGAAGAGACCTTGCTTGAAGTAAGGGATATGGTTAGAAAGGGTGAGAATCTATCGTATGCAATGTCGTACTCTGGAGAATTTCCTGATATGGTTATACAGATGGTCGCCGTTGGTGAAGAGACGGGAACGCTTGATGATATGATGCAGAAGGTATCCCAGTACTATGAAGAAGAAGTTGATAACGCAGTCAAAAATTTAAGCACGATGATAGAACCGATAATTATCGTTGTTCTTGGTGGCATAATAGGATTCTTGGTTGTAGCTATGTATCTGCCGATATTCAAGATGGGTGAGACGATAAAATAAGTTTCAGTTGAATAAGTTTGTCATAAATCAATCCTGCAAAGGCGGCAGCTATAGATGAGTGTTCTCCGTGCTCTAAGAAGACAACAACGATTACCTGTGGTTTATTTAAAGGTGCAAATGATGCAAACCAGGCATGCGGGAAGTATTTTATAGCTTTTTTAAGTTTTATTTTCTTCTCCTTAAGGAGTTTTTTTACCTTTTTATAGACGGAACTTTTTACGACCTGGCTTGTGCCTGTTTTGCCGCAAATATTTAAATCTTTTATTCGTGAGTTGTATGCTGTTCCATAAGGGCCGTTTACAGCAAGCCACAAAGCTTTCTTTATCTCTTTGTAATATTTGCTTTTGAAGATATAGAGAATCTCTCTTTTTGTATTCTTAATGAGAAACGGTTTGTATCCTATGCCGTCGTTTGCTATTACACTGAAGGCCAATGCAACCTGAAGTGGGCTTGCAAGGAAGAAGCCCTGTCCTATGGATGTTGATATCGTATCGCCAATATACCAACCCTGCTTATATTTTTTGTATTTCCATTGACGGGATGGTAGGTTGCCTTTTGTGCAGTAGCTAAAAAGCTGTGGTGATTTTCCAAAACCGAATTTGGATAAATAGTAATCTATCTTATCTATGCCCAGCTTCATTCCAATTTGGTAGAAATAGACATCTGATGAGCTCTCTATGGCCCTGTATAGATTTATCTTGCCAAATCCACCCGGCTTCCAGTCTCTGTATATGTATTTTCCTATCTTGACTGCATAAGGACAGAATATCGTCTGATCCGGTGTGATTATGCCTTCTTCTAAAGCTGCAAGTGCCATAAATGGTTTTATTAAAGAGCCAGGCGGAAATGCACCCTGCGTTGCTATGTCAAACAGGTTCAGGAGATGTTTCTTCTTTAGTTCTTGCCACTCTTTTTTTGTTAATCCTTCCATGAAATAGTTGGGATTGAATGTATCGCTATCAACAATGGCAAGTATAGCTCCATCGGGTCTCATAACAACTGCAGCACCGTGTAAGCCTTCTTCTTTGAATAGTTCGTATATGTATGTTTGAAGTTTTGAATTTATGGTTAGGGTTAAGTTTTTGCCCTTTTTTGGTGGTGTCTTTGAGATTGTTTTTAAGATGGTGCCGCTTGATGTTGTTTGGACTTCTTTGTAGCCCCATTTGCCTCTTAGGATTTTATCGTATTTTTTTTCTATGCCTTTTCTTCCAATTAGCTCACCAACCTTTAGCGAAGGATCTTTTCTTAAATCGTCTACTGATACTTCGGTTAGATACCCTACAATGTTGGCATAGGCAAACGCATTTGAAGGATAGATCCTTTTTGGCGTAACTTCTATGTTTACAAATTTGCTTATTTTACTATTAAAAAGCAGATTAAATACTTCGTTTCTTGATATGTTTCTTTTTATAAGGACATTTCTATAGTATGGCGTAATTTTTAATCTTTTCTTAATTGCTGATGGTTCTATGGATATTATGTTTGCTATCTTTTTTATGGCTTCTTCTGTTAAATCTGGAGTTTTGTATATTGAGACGCTAAAGGAAGGAGTATTTTTTGCATACAGCATGCCATCGGATGTTTTTATGTCTCCTCTTGGTGGTGCTATCCCTATAAGCCTTATTGAGTTTTTTCGTGAAAGTTCAAGGAAGTAATCCCCTTTTACAATCTGAAGATAAAATAATCTCGCAACAAGGATGATAAACGATAAAACTATGGCTATTCCTAAATAATCTGTGCTTTTTTTGAGTTTTTCTGCTTTTGTTATGATATACTTATCACGCTTCGCCACTGTGTTTGTCCGTTACTATTAAGGATATAATAAACGATGCCAGTTTCCATTGTAAAAATCCTAAAGCAAAAACAAACAGCGATACCCACAACGGCGTATTGAAGGCTAAGAATACAAAGATAGCATAAACAAGACAAAAGAATGCAAAGACGCGCTCTTTGTTTATTGCCATAATTTTAACAAGGTAAAATACGATATAAGAGAAGACCACAAACCCTATAGATAAAACAAAGATGCCTTTTAAGGTAACTATATCCGATATGACGCCGAAAACGAATGGCATTATGAAGTTAAAGTTTTCACTGTGTAATTCTGTCTCTGTTGAATTTAACATAAGGAAGAATGGCAAAGAGAACGGCACAAGATACACAAAATTGACTATCTCTGCTGACTCTATGGATAGAATAAAAATGGTTATAAAAAGTATAATGCCTTTTAAGATCTTTTTCTGCAGACTATCAACACCTTCCATTTATTAAAGAAGCTCCTTTTTATATCAACGAATGCAACCTTGTAATAGCCGTTTACATCTTTTACCTTTTTAACTGTTCCTATGAATAGATTTGGTGGAAAGATACCCATCTCTCCGCTTGTATAGACTTTATCTTCCTTTTTTACATTAACATTGGGATCTAAGAACTCAACCTTTGGTGAATACTCATTACCCATGTATAAGGCTCTGAATGTTTGATTGTCATCTCCAACTATCTTTACATCTGCAACAAATGAAGGATTAAAAACCGTATAAGCCATATAGATGTGGTTTTTTATCTTCTCTTTTACGATGCCAACAAGATGCATGTTGTCTTCTAAAACAAAACAGTAGTTTTTCTTAAGGTTTAGCTCTTTGGCTGTTCTTAGGTATATTGTTGTACTGTCAAAATTTCCTTTGAATGAGAATTGTGCTTGTTGCACTTTGGTTTTGTTTTCTCTATTTTTGCACCCAGCTAAACATTTTGTTAGTTCTTTTTTTAGTTGTTCATTCTCTTTTTGAACAGAGATAAGTATTAGATATTCGTCTATTAGCCGTTGGATCTCGTTTAATCCTTTTGATACAGGCAGGCTTGTGATTACTATGCTCTCTTTTATTACATCTCTAACTTTATAAAACAACCCACCCACAACAAGAACAGAAACATTTAGTAGGATGGCTGCAATTATATATATGATAAATATTCTCATTTATGTCTATTCTATAGTTACTTCGCTTAGCAGGTCTATGTTGTCAAGAACCATGCCCACGCCTTTTACAACGGCAAAAAGGGCTTCTTCGAATACAACAACAGGCAGACCCGTCTCTTTATGAATCAATTTGTCCAATCCTTTAAGGAGAGCTCCGCCACCTGTTAGCATAATGCCGTTATCAACTATATCGCTTGCAAGCTCCGGTGGTGTTTTTTCTAATGCATCTTTTACGCTTGCCACGATAATATTTACGGGATCTTTTAATGCTTTTCTTATCTCTTCTGTTGATATCTCTATGGATGTTGGAACACCTGTTATTAAATCTATACCCTTTACTTGAATAATCTGTTCTTCTTCATCTTCTTCTAAAGGATATGCGCTGCCGTATTCTATTTTTATCGCTTCTGCTGTGCTTTCTCCGATTAATATACTGTACTGCTTTTTGATGTAATTTACGATTGCCTGATCCATCTTATCGCCGCCGGTTCTAACTGAAACGCTATGCACTATTCCGCCAAGCGATATGACAGCTACTTCCGTTGTTCCGCCACCTATGTCCACGACCATGCTGCCTACAGCATCCTGAACAGGTAATCCTGCACCGATTGCTGCAGCCATTGGCTCTTCTACCAAGAATACTTCCCTTGCACCTGCATCTATGGCTGATTCTTTAACGGCTTTTTTCTCAACCTGTGTTATGCCATACGGCACGGCTATGATTATTCTTGGTTTAAATATGCTTCTGCTTCCCTTTGATTTTTTTATGAAGTATCTAAGCATTCTCTCTGTTACTTCAAAGTCTGCTATAACGCCATCTTTTAATGGTTTTATGGCTTCAATGTTGCCTGGTGTTCTTCCCACCATCTCTTTTGCTTCTTTGCCGACACTTAAAACCTTTTTGCCGCCTCTTTTGTCTGTTTTTACGGCAACAACACTTGGTTCGTTTAAGACGACACCTTTGCCTTTTACATAAACGAGTGTATTTGCCGTTCCCAAATCAACTGCCAAATCGCTTGAAAAGTAATTCATTATTGACTTAAACATTTTATCACCGCCTTACTCTTCTGTGGTTTTTGTGGATATAGAAGGTTTTCCCTCTTTCTATCTTTAGTATGTTCTCATTTTTGTTTAATTCTGCGATGAGCTTTTCAAGCTCAAGTCTATTCTTTATCTCCACATCAAGGTCAAACAGAACCTTTTTATGGGCTTTGTCTAAAAAGATGACCTTCAAGTTTTGAAGGTCTATGCCCATTTGATACAAAAGATTTGTGATTTTTGCAAGTATTCCCATCGTATTATTTGCCGTTATCTTTAATTTTACAGGTATGCTTTTCTGTTCTATTTCGCTATCCCATTCCACTTCTATCAATCTATCGCTGTCGTAACCTATCTTTGCTATGTTTTCGCAATCTACTCTATGAATAACGATGCCTCTGTTTTTTGTTATGTATCCCACTATCTCATCACCTACGACGGGATTGCAACACTTTGCAAGCCTTATTGCGACATTATCTATACCATCGACCTTAATCTTGTAAACATCTCTTTTCTCTGTCTGTTTAACCTGTTTCTTCTTTTGGCATGGGAATATCTTATTTACGATGCTTGATGGATGTATCTTTAAAAAGCCAACCTTTTCAAATAGCTCTTGCTCTGTGTTGCAACCAAAATGACTTAAAACTTCTGGGAATTTCTCATCTTTTAACAAAGATTGAAGCGTCTTGTTGACCTTTGCAAGCTCCTTTGAAAGCATGCTTTTGCCGATCTCTGCTGCTTCTTCTTTCTCTTTCTCTCTTACCTTCTGCTTTATCTTGCTTCTTGCTTTGCTTGTAACGACGAACTTTAGCCAATCCTTTGATGGCAAGTGGTTGGCTTGGGTAAATATCTCGACGATGTCGCCGTTTGCAAGCTTATAATCAAGTGATACTATTCTGCCGTTAACTTTTGCACCGACGCACCTGTTTCCAACTTCTGTATGAATGGCGTATGCAAAGTCAACAGGTGTTGAGCCTCTTGGTAAAACCTTTAGGTCTCCTGCAGGCGTGAAGACATAAACTTCCCCTCTGAATAGGTCAACCTTTACCGTGTTTAAAAACTCTTTTGGGTTTTTTATCTCCTTCTGCCACTTTAAAAGATGCCTTAGCCATATAAACTGTTGGTCGTGCTTATCTATGATTGAAAGTTTCTGTTCTTTGTATTTGTAATGGGCTGCAATTCCTTCTTCGGCAATTTCGTGCATCTTTTTTGTTCTTATCTGGATCTCAACGACAACATCACTCGGACCAAAAACCGTTGTGTGTATTGACTGATACATATTTGGCTTAGGTAAGGCTATATAATCCTTAAATCTCCCTGGTAAAGGCTTATATTTCTTATGAATAACACCTAATGCTGCATAACAGTCCTTCTCGTCATTTGTTATAATTCTTACGGCAAGCAGGTCGTATATACCATCAAAGTCAATCTTTTTTCTCTGCATCTTTGTGTATATGCTGTATAGATGTTTGACCCTGCCGCTAACTTCGCAGTCTATATTTGCTTCTTGCATATCATCTTTGATTTTGTTCTCTATAAACTTTATAATCTCCTGCTTTTTTGCTATTGTCTCTTTGACCTTTTTTTCTAACTCTTCGTACTCTTTTGGGCATAAGTACTTAAAACTTAAATCTTCAAGTTCACTTTTAATACGGTAAATACCAAGTCTGTGCGCTATCGGTGCGTATATGTCTAAGGTTTCTCTTGCTATCCTTTTTTGTTTTTCTTCCTTTAGATGACAGATTGTCCGCATGTTGTGTAATCTATCGGCAAGCTTTATTAGGATAACACGCAAATCGCTTGCCATAGCAACAATCATCTTTCTGAAGTTATCGGCTTGTTTCTCTTCTGAACTTTTATATTTAACTTTGCTGATTTTTGTAAGTGCTTTGACTAAGAATAGGACATCTTCTCCAAAGTTCTCTTTTATCTCTTCTTCTTTAGCATCTGTATCTTCTAAAACATCGTGCAGAAGTGCGGCTATAAGGCTGTTTTCGTCTAAATAGAATTGATTTACTATTCTTGCTACATGAATGGGATGGATTATGTAGCTTTCGCCAGATGCCCTTGTTTGACCTTTATGTTTGTTGTATGCATACAAAAAAGCCCTATCAAGTCTATCTTCATCAAACTCTATCTTTATCTCTTTTTTAAAATCATCGTAAAGCTGTTTGACTAAAGGGTCTATTTTTTCTTCCACAATCCCTCTTTAATCTCTAACAGACTGATAACGGTATTTTTATGTCCGTATGCCTTTCTCTCATCAAGAAGGATTTTATCTCCCCTTGCTAAGGAATTTGCCCTTATAGCTGCAACCCTTACAAGCTCGTATCTGCTTGGAAAGTGCTTTAATGCCTTGTTTATTACTTCAGACATGAATATTTCCATCGTTCACCTCCAGAAATTTCTTGGTTTGAATTTTTAATTCTTCTGCTTTTTTTGTAAACTCATCTTCAAAGAATTCAAGTTTGCACAGGCATGAGTCGATAATTGACTCAACCTTCTTCACAGCATCATCTAATTTATCGTTTATTACGCAAAAATCAAAATTTTTTATCTGTTTAAACTCATTAAGAGCCGTCTGGAATCTTATATTAAGTCTATCCCTTTTTTTGTCTTTTTTAAGCCTATCCAACCATTCATCAAACGATGGTGGCAGTATAAAGATGCTTACAACCCTGCCTTTAAAACTCTTCATTATGTTTTTTGCGCCCTGCACATCAATTGCAAGTAGTGCATTTTTGCCTTTGTTTAAGACATCTTCTAAGGCTTTTTTGCTTGTGCCGTAGAAGTTGTCATGCACTATAGCGTATTCAACAAAACCGCCTTCTTCTATCTTTCTTTTGAATTCTTCTTTGCTTACGAAATAGTAGTCTATGCCGTTTTTTTCGCCTTCTCTTGGTTTTCTTGTCGTGTGCGTTATAACCCTTTCTATATCTTCTCTTTTTTGTTGAATTATCTCACAAATCGTCGTTTTGCCTGCGCCTGTGGGTGATGAGACAACAAACATTAAGCCCTTCATTCGTTAATCCTTTCTGCTATTGTCATTACTGCAATGCCAGATAGGATAACATGTCCTGAATCCATTATGATTATAGAACGCGTCTTTCTGCCTTGAGTTGCATCTATCACTTTGCCTTCCTTTTCCAGTTGTTCCCTTAATCGTTTTATTGGTGTTGATGATGGATTAACAATGGCAACAATTCTCTCTCTGTTTATAAAATTTCCAAATCCTATGTTTACAACAGCCATTTAGACCACCGTAAAGTCTATCTCTCCTGCAAACTTATCAACTGCAACAACCATTACCCTAACATCGTCTCCCAGCTTGAAGATGCGTTTCTTTCTTTTTCCCACCATTGCATACATATATTCAATATACTGATAATAATCGTCTTTCAGCTGATTTGCAGGGACAAATCCTTCAACGAAATGCTCTTTTAATCTTACGAAGAATCCCGTTGGTATTATCGTTGTTATCGTGCCTGTGAATATCTCGCCAATTTTGTCTTTCATAAACTGTGCTGCCTTTATGTCGTTCATATAGAACATAGCATTTTCTGTGGTTAATTCCCTTTCTTGAATGGTTTTTACTTCGCTTTCAAGGTTTTCAAACTGCTCTTTTGTTCTGTTTAATGCTGCTTTTGTCATTCTGTGGACTATTAAGTCTGGATATCTCCTGATTGGTGATGTAAAGTGTGTGTAATTATCAAAATGCAGTGCAAAATGCCCTCTGTTTTTTGTTGAATATTCTGCTCTTTTTAAAGACCTAAGCATCATCTGAGAAACTATCTTTTTGAGTTTTTCGTCTTTTACGCTTTTTAGAATCCTTTGTAGGTCTTTTGATGTAAATTCGTCAGGTAGCTCAAACCTTATGCCCATTTTTCTTAAGAAAGCCAATAGGTTTGCAAGTTTTACTGGGTCTGGGTCTTCATGAATCCTGCGTATATAAGTCTCATAATGTTTTTTTAAAAAGTCTGCAACGCATAGATTGGCAACAAGCATAAATTCTTCAATAATGGAGTGTGAAAACTTGTGCGGTCTTTCTTGAATATCTATAATCTCATCGTTTTGCATAATAAAGTATGGCTCTGGTATATCTAAATCGAGACTACCTTTCTTGAATCTGCGTTTTCTTAAGATTGAAGCAAGCTTTTCCATAGCCTTGAGATTCTTTTTTAGTTTTTCATCTGCTTGCAGTTTATTATCCAATATATCCTGCACTTCATCGTATGTCATTCTATGTTTGTTTCTTATTACGCTCTCTTTTATCGAGTATCTCTTTACTGCGCCGTTCTTTGATATCTCCATTATAACGCTTACGGTTAGCCTGTCTTTGTCTGGAACAAGTGAGCAGATATCGTTTGATAGTTTAAACGGAAGCATTGGTATAACACTGCCTGGAAAATAGACGCTAAATCCACGATTTAGGGCTTCTTCATCTAAAGCAGTCCCTTCCTTTACATAGTTTGAGACATCAGCTATATGGACATAAAGCCTAAAAGAGCCATCTTTGTTTTCTTTTATATCTACGGCATCGTCGAAGTCTTTGGCATCTGCCCCATCAATGGTTATTGTTGGTAGGTCTGTAAAATCTTCTCTATTCTTAAAATCGTCAATTGTTGGCTCTTTTATCTTGTTTAGTTCTTCTTTTACTTTATCTGAAAACTCATAAGGTAAGCCAAACTTATCAACAACAACTTCTATATCTATATCTGGATTGAATGGTTCTCCGTATATTTTTACTATCTCGCCATTTACTGTTTTTCCTATGGAAGTTATACGCGCAAGGACAAGCCAACCTTCTTTTAGCTTCTTATCCTTTCCTTTTACATTTACAACAAACGGAATTTTTCTATCAATGGGTGATACAAGCCAGCCTTTGGGCTTTTTTATCAAGTATCCTATAATGTTTTTTGTATTTCTCTTGGTTATCTTTACAATCTTGGATGTTATGCCTATGTTTCTTTTATCAAGTTTTACAATTACTTCATCGCCTTCTGCTGCTTTGGCTGCATTTATCAGTCTTGGCAGTCTTATCTCGCCGTCGTTTCTTTGAAGGAAGTATGCGCCTTCTTTTCTTATTAGGATACCTTTAAGTATTGGTGTCTCTGATACCTTTTTTGGCTTTGCTATCACATATCTACTGTGTGATATCTTCTTTATTTTACCTTCTTTTGTGAGCTTTTTTAATTCTCTGTAAAATGCTGTTTTCTGTTTTTTGGGAATGCCCAATGCCCTTCTTAATTCTGAGCCGTTTAACGGCTTGTAATCGTGAGACGATAATAGTTTTATAATAGCTATAGAGTACCTTGACATTTTCTCTCCCGAGAGCTTGGAATGTTAAGCTCTTTTCTGTATTTTGTTATTGTTCTTCTTGTGAGTTTTATGCCCATCTTCTCAAGTTTTGCCTTAATCTGGTCGTCGCTTAACGGTTGTGTTTTATCTTCCTTGTTTATCATATCTTTTATTATCGATTTAACATAATCCTTTGATATCTCTTCTGATACACCGCTTGAGAAGAACTTGCTTAACGGTATTATTTTGCCTTCAAATAGCATATATTTGTTTGATACAGCCCTTGTTATGGTTGAGACATTAAAGCCTAAAATCTTGGCTATCTCTTTTCTTGTCAGCGGTTTTATTGTGCCGTCTTCAAAGAATTGATTTTGCTTTTCTAATATTACATTGACCGTCTTTAGAAGTGTTTTGTTTCTTTGGGATATGGCGATGATAAGCTCTTTGATTTCTTTGTATTTTTCTTCAATAAACCTTTTTGCATCGCTGTTTTTTAAGTATTCGTTAAGCATCTCTTCATCTATGGTAATGTGCGATAGTATTTTATCTTCAACTGTTGCTATAAGTTTTCCGTTTATCTTTTTTACATATACATCTGGCTCTATAAAGTCTGTCTGTTTGGGTGAGTAGTAATTCTCAAGCGGATACAGAAGAAAACTTTTGAGTGTGTTTAGAATATCCCTAAACTCATCATCGTTAAAACCCGTTTTCTCCTTTATCTTTTCAAGATTTGGCTTGCCTGCATTATCCATAACATCAATAACTGTTTTTATCTTGTCAGTCTCTATACCTTCTTCTTCTGCCTGAAGCAGGATAAACTCTTTTGTGTTTAAGGTTGCACATCCGATAGGCTCAAGTCTGATAATTTGTTTTCTTATAAACTCAACCCTTTCTAAGGATGAATTTGTTTTGGATGCTATCTCGTTTATCGTTGTATCTAAAAAGCCTTTCTCATTTATGTTGTATATGATTTCTTTTGCTATATTTAAATCCTTATCGTCAAGGTCTATCTCAAATGTTAATTGAGAAAGTAGGGATTCTTGAAGGCTATCTTCTTTTGATGTTGTAGCTTCTATGATGTCTGAGACGCTTTCTTGGTCGTGATTGAAGTATTCTTTAAACGATTCGTCGATCTCTTTTATCTTTTCATCCCTGTAGGTTTCTTTTGATACTTTTATATCATCTTCTATCTTTACAATAGGGTTTGATTCAGCCACACTTTTAAGTTGCTGTTCTATCTCTGTTATGTTCATAGCCAAAATTTTTAATGATAAATCAATGCGTGGTGTCAGTATAAGACCTAAATGTGTGTCGATATTTGTTCTTAACTCTATCATGTGCAGAAGCTCTTACCTAAATACATATCTATGACTTCTTCGTCTCTTATTAGTTCATCTGGTGTTCCTTCCCTTACGATTTTGCCGTCGAACAATAGATAGGCTCTATCGACAATGTCCAATATCTCTCTAACATTGTGGTCTGTTATGATTATGCCTATGTTTCTGTTTTTTAGGCTTTTTATTATCTCTTTAAGTTCGTCAACGATTATTGGGTCAATGCCTGCAAATGGCTCATCAAGGAGTATAAATCTTGGTTTTGTTGCCAAAGCCCTTGCAACTTCAACCCTTCTTCTCTCACCACCTGACACAGCATAAGCTGGCGTTTTTCTTATGTGTGCAATGTTTAAATCTTCAAGCAATTTCTCAAGTATCAATTTTCTTGTTTTTTCGTCCTTATAGATGAATTCAAGTATCGCATAAATGTTCTCTTCGACTGTCATTCCTCTGAATATCGATGGCTCCTGTGGCAGATAGGATAGGCCTTTTTGTGCTCTTTTATACATAGGCAGGTGGGTTATCTCTTCATCTTCCATAAATATCTTTCCGTTGTCTGGTCTTATAAGTCCTGCTATCATATAGAATGTTGTTGTTTTACCTGCACCATTTGGACCTAAAAGACCGACAATTTCGCCTTCTTTTGCTTCAATATTGACATCATTTACAGCTATCTTCTTTTTATAGCTTTTCTTCAATCCCGCACATCTCAACATACCAAATAATACATAAATTTTATTT
>CAYTZD010000011.1:0-17849 GCA_964442345.1 uncultured Hippea sp.
TTTTAATGGTTTTGGTTTCTGTTTTGGTATGGTTATCAAACTTACCGTATAAACAGGTTTGCTCTTTATTGGTGCATTGATTGGCCTTATTATAAGTATAAAAAGAAGAATAAAGAAAAGATGAAGCAGAACAGAAACAAAAAAACTAATTAGTTTCATTTGCCAGGTTGAGTTGCAAGCCCTACCCTGCTAATACCTTCGGATTTTATTATATCTATTAAATGAACAACGATGCCATATTCAACCGTTCTATCTGACTTTATTATTACGCTTTTAAACTCCTGTTTGTGTGCTTTTAGATAGTCTTTTAAAGCTTCAAGTGTCGTTGGCGATTTGTCTATAAAATAGTTGCCATTTTTGTCTATGGAGATAATTAAATCCTTTTTGTCTATCTTTGTTGTGCCTGAATGCGTCTTTGGTAGGTTTACCTTTATACCCTTTACAAGCATAGGTGTTGTAACCATAAAAATAACAAGCAACACCAACATTACATCGACAAGTGGTGTTATGTTTATATCTGAGAATGTCTTTCTTTTTCTTCTCATTTCTGGAGTGCTTCTAAAAACCCATCTAACTCTTCAATAATGGATTCAAGCTTGGTGTGCAGTATATTGTATCCTATAACGGCAGGAACAGCTACGAATATACCTGCTGCTGTTGTAATAAGGGCTTCAGATATACCCGGTGCAACAGTTGCTATGGTAACACTCTGGACATTACCAATATTGTTGAATGCATTTATTATTCCCCATACCGTTCCAAATAATCCAACAAAAGGTGCCGTGGCTCCAATTGATGCGAGCCACGGAAAAGCACCTTCTAATTCCTTATTTATCATCTCAAGGAATGTTCTGGCAGACGAAAATGATTCCTTGTTTAAAAGATACAGTTTTCCTGCTATGGATTCTGTCGCCTTTGCGAATGATTCTAAGGATGATTTATCCTTTGTTTCTATAAACTTTTTTAAAAAAATCTGATTCTTATTAGAGATAGAACGAAGCTGTAGCCACTTATAAATCATAAAGCTCCACGAAAACAGAGACATAACAGCCAATATGGCTAATACCACAACTGCAATAATACCTATGTGTGAGAAGCCAAAGTAACCACCGCTCACGATGCAAGCTCCAATATCTTTTCGTATTTCTTTAACTTTCTTTGAGTCAACTCGTAATTTGCATCTCCTACATTTAACGATGCAAGTTCATTCTTATACTGCTGTATCTTCTCCTTTGTTTTGTCGATATCTATCTCATCCTTAGAGATAACATCATCTGCTATTACAAAAATCTTATCTTCGGTTACCTCAAAATAGCCACCCACAACAACAACCTTAAACTTCTCTTTCCCTGTTGGCTGTATCTCAATAATACCTACATCAAGCACCGTTACAAAACTCTCATGCCCCGGCAAAACACCGAACTCACCAACCTTTCCCGGGGCAGATATATACTCAACCTTACCTTCAAATATCTTTTTTGAAGGCGTTACAATACTGCAATCCAATTCAGGCACAGCTGCCTCCTTTTTTATACGAGCGTTTTTGCTTTCTCTATTGCTTCTTCTATAGTTCCAACCATGTAGAATGCCTGTTCTGGAAGATCATCGTATTTACCGTCTATAATCTCTTTAAAGCCCCTTACTGTCTCTTGAATTGGGACATATTTACCACTCATTCCTGTAAACTGTTCTGCTACGAAGAATGGCTGAGATAGGAATCTTTGAATCTTCCTTGCTCTGTTAACGGTAACTTTATCTTCTTCACTTAACTCTTCCATACCCAAGATTGCGATAATATCCTGAAGCTCTTTGTATCTCTGCAGAATCTCCTGAACCTTTCTTGCCACTTCGTAATGCTCTTTTCCAACAACTGCAGGATCGAGAATTCTGGAAGTTGAATCCAATGGGTCAACAGCAGGGTAGATTCCAAGCTCTGCCAATTTTCTTGAAAGAACCGTTGTTGCATCCAAGTGTGCAAATGTCGTTGCAGGTGCTGGGTCTGTCAAGTCGTCAGCAGGAACATAGATTGCCTGAACTGATGTAATAGAACCCTTCTTTGTTGATGTAATTCTCTCCTGTAATTCACCCATGTCCGTTCCCAATGTTGGCTGATAACCAACAGCAGATGGAATTCTTCCCAAGAGTGCTGAAACCTCACTTCCTGCCTGTGTAAATCTAAAGATGTTGTCTATAAATATCAACACATCGAGATTCTTTTCATCCCTGAAATACTCAGCAACAGTAAGTCCCGTTAAACCAACCCTTGCCCTTGCACCGGGTGGCTCGTTCATCTGTCCGTAAATCAAAGCTGCCTTATCTAAGACGCCAGACTCTTTCATCTCGTTCCACAAGTCGTTTCCTTCCCTTGTTCTTTCGCCAACGCCGCAGAATACAGAATAACCACCATGATGCATTGCAACATTGTGGATAAGCTCCATAATAAGAACCGTTTTACCAACACCAGCACCACCGAACAGACCCGTTTTACCACCCTTTGCATAAGGACAAAGCAGATCGATAACCTTAATGCCTGTTTCAAACATCTCAGAAGCTGTTGACTGCTCTTCCAATGGTGGTGCTTCTCTATGTATAGGCCATCTTACATCAGATTGAATTGGGCCCATCTCATCAACAGGCTCACCAACAACATTCATAATTCTACCTAAGACTGGCTCACCAACAGGTGTTGTTATGTAATTGCCTGTGTTTTCTACTTCTGTTCCTCTTACTAAACCATCCGTTGAATCCATTGCTATTGTTCTGACCCTTTTCTCTCCCAAGTGCTGCTGAACTTCCAAGATAAGGTCTGCCGTTGCGCCTTCTATATCATCCTTTTTTACCTTTAAAGCAGTATATATAGTTGGCAATTCGCCCGTTTCGAACTCCACATCCACAACAGGTCCTATAACCTGAACAATTCTTCCCTTTTCTGCCATACCTTAACTCCCCTTCTTTTTTGTTTTTTATTGTTTCATAGCTTCTATACTTGTTGTTATCTCGATAAGCTCTTTTGTAATAGAAGCCTGTCTTGCTTTATTAAATTCAAGAGTTAATGTTTTAATCATCTCAGCTGCATTGTTTGTTGCAGCATCCATAGCCGTCATTCTGGCGGCATACTCACCAGCCAAAGACTCAAGCATACTGCCGTATAATTCCATCTTTACATATTTAGGTAGAAGCTCATCCAATACTGTCTCTTTGTCTGGTTCAAAATCGAACTTCTCAACCATTCCCTTCTCTGAAGGAACGGTATCGCCTATATAGATTGGAAGCACCCTTTTTATTGTCGGTTTTTGAACCAGAACATTTACAAATCTGTTGTAGATAATATAAGCTTCATCGCTTTTTTCATCCAAGAAATCCGCTATCACCTTATCCATTATGTCGCTTGCAAGAGAGTAATCTGCCTTATCTTTTAAAACATCGGTGTATGTCTCTTTGGGTTGTATGCCTCTGAATTTGAAGTAATTATAGGCAAACCTTCCTATTAGTACAAGGTTTACATCCTTTCCCTGAAGCTTGTTTTTTATAAAATTCTCCGTCTCCTTTAAAACATTGTGATTGAATGCTCCGCACAACCCTCTATCTGATGTGATTACAATTACATCAACGCTTTTTACATCCCTAAATAGAAGCATCTTATTGTCTTGACGCGAAGTTGAACTAACCAATGAACCTATCATCTGCTCCAATTTTGTTATGTACGGTTTAAAGATAAGGGCAGCATCCTGTGTCTTTCTCAGTTTTGCAGCAGCAACCATCTTCATCGCTTTGGTTATCTGCTGCGTCTTTTGAATACTGGTTATCTTTCTTTTAATGTCTCGCATGCTTACAGCCATGACTCAAGCCCCTTCAATTAAGGTTTGAAAACTTTTTTGAATTCTTCCAAAGCCTTGTCTATTTTGTTCTTTAATTCATCATCTATCTTTTTCTTCTCTTTTATTTCAGGCAGTATATCTGGATGTTTGGCTTCTACGAATTTGTAAAGCTCCTGTTCGAACTTCTGAACATGCTCAACGGCTATATCGTCAAGATATCCATTGTTTCCTGCATAGATTATCAATATCTGTTTCTCAACTGGCAATGGAGAAAATGGTGGCTGTTTTAGAATCTCAGTTAGCCTTGCTCCTCTGTTCAACTGTTGCTGCGTTGCTTTGTCAAGATCACTTCCAAACTGAGCAAATGCTGCAAGCTCTCTGTACTGAGCCAAAGCAAGCCTAAGCATTCCTGCCACCTGTTTCATTGCCTTAATCTGAGCTGCACCACCAACCCTTGATACCGAGATACCAGCATTAACGGCTGGCCTAATTCCTGCATAGAACAGGTCGCCTTCAAGGTATATCTGACCATCTGTAATAGAGATAACATTTGTTGGAATGTATGCAGAAACATCGCCTGCCTGTGTCTCAATTATAGGCAGTGCCGTTAGAGAACCCCCGCCCATCTCATCGGATAGCTTAGCTGCTCTTTCAAGTAGTCTTGAGTGTAGATAGAAAACATCGCCCGGATATGCTTCCCTGCCTGGTGGCCTTCTTAGAAGCAGCGAAACCTGTCTGTATGCCTGTGCGTGTTTTGTCAAGTCGTCGTATATAATTAAAGCGTGCATGCCGTTGTCCCTGAAGTATTCGCCCATCGTAACGCCTGCATAAGGTGCAATATACTGAAGTGGTGCAGGGTCAGATGCCGTTGCTGCAACGATTGTTGTGTATTCCATTGCGCCTGCTTCTTCAAGCTGCTTCCAGATTCTTGCAACCGTTGATCTTTTCTGTCCAATGGCAACATAGATGCAGTAAACATCCGTATCCTTCTGATTTATTATTGTATCCAATGCAATCTGTGTTTTACCAATCTGTCTATCACCGATTATGAGCTCCCTTTGGCCTCTACCGATTGGAATCATTGCATCAATTGCTTTAATTCCTGTCTGAAGTGGCTCTTTAACCGACTGTCTTTGAACGATACCGGGTGCTTTTATCTCAATCCTTCTGTGGTGCTCACTCTCAATCGGTCCCTTACCGTCTATTGGCTCACCCAATGCATTTACAACCCTTCCTACAAGTGCAGGACCGACAGGAACCTGAGAAATCCTTTTGGTTCTTTTTACCTTATCACCTTCTTTGATGCCTTTGTCATCACCAAGAACGACAACACCAACATTGTCTTCTTCCAAGTTTAAAGCCATTCCCATTACGCCGTTTTCGAATTGGACAAGCTCGTTTGCCATAACTTTAGTCAATCCATACACCCTTGCAATTCCATCACCTACGCTTAAGACCGTTCCTGTTTCGCTTATATCGATAAATTCTTTGGCGTTTTCAATCTCTTTTTTGATGACTTCACTAACTTCGCTGGCTTTAATCTGCATCTAACCACTCCTCCTTTTTAAACTGATAGTTTTAGTAATCTCTGTTCTAAGTTTGTTAAGTAAGTTTTTAAACTTCCATCATATACGACATCCTTTACCTGCACGATTATGCCACCAATTAGGCTTTTATCTACTTCAAACTCAAATTCTATCTGTTTGTTAAGCTTTTTGGATAGCTGCTCTTTTAATTCTTCTTTCGTATTATCATCAAGAGCAACTGCGCTTTTCACAAATGCTTTTGCCCTATTCTGCTTATCATAAACAAGTTCTTCAAACAGCTCAACAATGTCGAATATTAGCTTAAATCTTCCTTTCTTTGCAACATACTTTAAAAATTCAACAATTAGATCACCTTCAACTATCTCTTCTATCACTTTAGCCTTACTCTCAAACGGTACAACATAAGCAGATAAATACTCAAACAACTTAGGGTTCTCATCTAAAACCTTTGAAAGTTCCCTCAGTGCATTCAAAACTTCATTTTCATCTGCGCTTTTCTCTTCACACAGCTCAAGTAAAGCCCTTGCATATCTAATCGAAACCTTCTTATCTATCATTGCTGCAGACTCCTTATAAACTTTTCATTGATTTTGGCATGCTCTTCGTCGGAGAGATCTTCAAACCTTTTCCTTAGGTTCTCAATGGCTTCCTTGCTCATCTGTGTTAATAGTTTAAGCTTTGCTTTAGACATAAGTGATGCCTTCTCTTCTTCGATAGATGCTCTTATTCTCTCTATAGCCCTTTCAACTTCTTTAAGAATCTGCTGTCTTTCGTTTTCTGCCATCGACTCAAATGTCTCAAGGATGTTTTTAATCTCATCTTCGAGTGTTTTTAACTTCTTTTGCGTCTCTTCAAGCAGCTTTTCGGCTTCTTCCTTTAACCTTTGGGCTTCTTCTAACTCTTCTACGATACTCTCTCTTCTGCTTTTAAAGTAGTTTGTTACAGGTTTTTTAAGCAGATAGAAAAGTAAACCAACAAAGATAACAAAGTTGATAACTCTCCATGTCATATGTGGATCTATGCCGCTTTCTTCTGCAGCATAAACCACCGAAGCGGATATACTTAAACCAACACTCAAACCAATCGTAAGAAACTTTGATAGTTTAGCCATATCACCCCCTACCCTATAAGTTGTTTATAGATTTTATTTGCAATGTCTATACTGTAATCCTTAGATGATGCAAGCTCCATCTCTATATTTTTGTTTAGCTGTTCTTCAATCTTTCTTATCTCATCCATGGCTTTTCTGTTTTCTTCTGCAATCTTCTCTTCCTTCTCTTTTAAGGCTGCTGCTATTTTGCTTGCGTAATTCTGCTTTGCCGTCTGTTCTGCTTCCAAGATTTTGGTTTTGTACTCTTCTTCGTTCTTTTGGGCTTCTTCTTGATACCTTCTTGCCTTCTCGTTTAGCTCCTCAATCGTTGCAAACCTTTCTCTAATCTTTGCTAACAATGGCTTGTATAAAATAATATTGAGAAGAAACAACAAGACTAAGAATGCGCCCATCTGCATGAAAAGAGTGGAATTGATATTTATCATAAGAAAACCTCCTTAACCAATGTGTCTCAAAAAATTTTCGGCTAAAAATACCATAAGCTAAAACTTATGTCAACTTCTACTGCACCACTATTAAATTTGTCCTCTCTTTTATCTGATCAAAAAATGGCTCTATCTCTCCACCTACAAGGGATTTCTCTATGGGTCCTCTTTTATCTTTTGGGATTATAAAAATGTCTATTTCATTCTCATTTACAAATTTTAATATCTCTTCTGCTGTCTTTCCTGCTAATTCTATCTTCTCTATATTTACATCAGGGTTATGTTTTTTTATCGTTTCTGTTAACATCCTTATAATTGCATCACCTATATTCTCAAGGCTTTTTTGGAGTTCTTCCTTTAGATACGAAATACCACCACCTGAATAGAAGTCTATATCGTTTACAAATAACAGATGTATTGTTTTTATGTTTTTGTCTTTAGCTATTATGGCTGCTTCTTCTGCTGCCTTATGTCCAATCTCTGAACCTTTTGCTACAACAACAAGCTCATATTTTTTCATTTTATCCTCCAAGTAATAACCAAATCATTCCTATTGTAACAGATATGGCTGTAGCAGGGGCACCAACTTTAAAAAATTCCTTAAATGTTATAGGATAACCCGCTCTTTCTGATATTCCAGCCGTTACGACATTGGCACTTGCTCCAATCAATGTACCGTTTCCACCAAGACATGCACCAAGCGCCAAAGCCCACCATAAGGTATTGCCTGCATCTGGTATAGTCTCTGTTAGATATGCAACAACTGGCAACATTGTCGCAGTAAATGGTATATTATCAACTATAGCAGACGCTATAGCGCTAACCCAAATAATCAAAATTATAGCTACAGTTAAGCTATTGCCAGCCAAATTCTTAACCCATGTTGCTACCATCATTATAACACCTGTTTGCACACTTGCTTCAACGATAATAAATAGCATCATAAAAAACACCAGCGTAGTCCATTCAACTTCATACTCCATCATCTCAACTATATCAACTCCACTAAAGACTAAAAGCAAAGATGCGCCTATCATGGCAGCAATTGAAGGTTCCATGTGCAGAAATCCATGTGTTATAAACAGTGCTATAACAAGACCCAAAACAAATAAACAATATGTAAGCAGTCTTTTGTCGGTTATTTTATACTCGTCTCTTAACTTATTTAGTAACTCTTCAACATTTTCTATTTTTCCCTTTTTATACTCTTTTCCATAGAAAAACTTCATCACAAAAACATTTACTATTAAGATTAAAAATATGACATCTCCGAGATTCAATAAAAACTGGTTAAATGTTAAATGGGCAAAAGAACCTATCATAATGTTTGGTGGATCGCCTATCAATGTTGCCGTTCCACCCATATTTGATGCTATAACTTCTGGTATAAGTAAGCTTAACGGATTTATGTTTAACATTAACGCTATCTCTATGGAAACAGGTGCTATTAAAAGCATTGTCGTAACATTATCCAAGAATGCACTAACAACAGCTGTTGTAAACATAAGTATTACAGATAGTTTAAACACATTTCCTTTACTCATCTCATAGGATTTGTATGCAAGCCATTGAAACACACCTGTTTTTTTCATAACGCCAACAATTATCATCATACTCATCAAAAGCAGTATAACATTGAAGTCTATAGCTTTTACAGCCTCTTCAAATGAGAGAACAAAAAAGTTTTCGTCAAATGTTCCAAGTGTATAAGAGATAAACAGTAAGATACTTGCTCCAAGCAACGCTGCAACGGTTCTGTGCACAACTTCTAAGGATATAAGCGCAAATGTCATTATTAAAACTGCCAAAGCTATCCAGAATGCAGGCGTTATCTCTCTTGGTATCTCTTCGTTTACCGACGATATGTATATAACACTACCGTCAGGCAGTTTTGATTTTAATATATTCTCTATGGGTTTCTTGATGGTCTTGTATGTTGTTTTCTTTAGTTCTATGTAAACATCGTTTGGGTTTATGTTATCCTTTATCTTTGCTTCTAAAAAGTAGGTTCCCTTGTTGGTTGTCTGTGTTGTTGCTATAACTTTATCATTATAAATAATCGATATCTCGACATCTTCAACGGGAGACCTATGTTCGTTTAAAACAACACCACCAACCCTTAAAGTTGCAGAGTAAGCTTGAGAAAATTGTATAAAAAAAATAAGAAACAAGGCAAAAATTAAAAAACTTTTCTTTCTCATCTTACATTCTCCCTATAAACTCGTTTAACTTTTCTATGTTATCAAACTTTATTTCAAGAGAGTATCTATTGTTTTTAACTTTTATTCTTACCGGAACGCTTAATGTGCTTTTTAGTTTCTCTTCTAACTCTTTAAGCTGTTCTATCTGTTGATTTTGATAGACTTCCCTTTCTGCTTCTCTTACCGTTAATTTTTTATCCTTTATCTTTTTTGCAAGTTCTTTCTGGGATTTTTCATCTTTTAGTGCAAGTATCGCCCTTGCATGACCCTGACTTATTTCGCCTTTTTTTAGCATCTGTATAATCTCATCGGGAAGTTTAAGCAATCTTAGACTGTTTGCTATTGTAGCTCTGTCTTTTCCAACCCTTTTTGCAACTTCTTCTTGAGTATATCCAAAATTATCTATCAGCCGCTTGTATGCTAAAGCTTCTTCTATCGGATTTAGGTCTTTTCTTTGTATGTTCTCTATTAAAGCTATCTCTGCTGCTTCTTTGTCTGTAAAGTTCTTAACGATTGCAGGTATCGATGTGAGATGTGCCCTTTTTGCGGCAAGAAACCTTCTTTCACCTGCAACAATCTGATACCTATCTTCTTTCTCTCTTACAATAATTGGTTGTATAATACCCTTTTCCTTTATTGATTCTGCCAATTCTTCAATGGATTTCTCATCAAAGGTCTCTCTTGGCTGATATGGATTCTTCTCTATTAAGTCTATAGCTATGTTTATTACTCTATCTTCGTTTTCTATATTTTCTATCTCGCCAAATATAGCTTCAAGTCCCTTGCCAAGTCCACCTTTCTTAGGCATATTTTAAAACCTCTTTAGCTAAGGATAGATAGCTTTGACTACCAGGGCATTTTATATCGTATGTTATTGCGCTTTTTCCAAAACTCGGCGCTTCTGATAATCTTACATTTCTCGGGATAAGTGTTTTGAATATCTGCTTTGGGAAATGTCTTTTAAGTTCCATCTCAACCTGTTTTGATAAATTGTTGCGTTTGTCGTGCATAGTTAGAAGGATGCCTTCAAGCTTTAGCGATGGATTAAATGTGCGTTTTATAAGGTTAATGGTGTGAAGCAGCTGCGCTAAACCTTCCATAGCAAAATACTCACACTGCACAGGCACAAGCACAGAATCAGACGCAACCAGTGCATTTATCGTTAAAAAACCCAACGATGGCGGACAATCGATTAATACATAATCAAATTTGCCGTTTAGCTGGGTTTTTATTAGTCTTCTTAAGATTCTCTCTTTATCTTTGACATCTTTTAATTCAACTTCTGCACCGATTAAGGACATATTCGATGGCACAATAAACAGATTCTCCATCTCGGTTGGCAAGATTAAAGAATTGAGTGTTCTTTTGCCTATTAAAGCATGATATATGCAGATATCCTTTTCTGCTCCAAGTCCACTTGTTGCGTTTGCCTGTGGGTCTATATCGATAATCAAAACCTTCTTACCAAAAACAGCTAATGAAGCACCAAGATTTATGGCTGTTGTGGTCTTACCCACACCACCCTTCTGATTGGTTACAGCAATTACCTTCATTTCAGCGTTTCCAGAACTCGAAACATCTTCTCGCAACTATCTTCTTTACACAACCTTTTAGCATTCTCAGACATCTCTTTAACTTTTTTCGCCGACAAAGATAATATAAAAGAATAGAGCTTTTTTCCACTCAAATCTTCATCTAACATTATCTCTGCTGCATCGTTGTCTTTAAAGTATTTTGCATTGTAAAATTGGTGATTATATATCGCATAAGGATAAGGTATAAGCAAGCTTGCTAAACCAGCGCATGCTATCTCGCTTAATGTACTTGCACCTGCACGGCAGATAATAAAATCTATTGATGCGTAGAAAGATTCCATGTCATCGATAAATCTAAACACCTGCCACGATTTTTTATTCTCTCTATAGGCCTTTTTAACCCTTTCAAAATCATCTTTGCCTGTCTGATGTATCACATCTATGTTTAGTTCGTATTTTGAAAGTTCAACCATAGCGTTGTTGATACTTCTTGCCCCTCTGCTGCCACCAATCACACCGATGGTTATTCTATCTTTTGTTTTCCTTTTTATATTCTTAAACTTTATTCTTGTTGGATTTCCAACCGTAATTGCGTTTTTTAAATATTGTGCCGTTATAGGAAAATTTACAAAGGTTATATCAACAAGCCTACTTAATATCTTGTTTGTTTTACCTGGTATTGAGTTTTGCTCAAGTATTGCCGTCTTTTTTCTCAAAATCACTGCAGACAACATAACAGGCAGGCTTACATAACCACCAAATCCAACGCAAAAGATCGGGTCAATCCTTTTTATAAGTCTATACGAAGAAAAAAAAGCCTTAGATGTAAATATTGCTCCTTTTAGCTTCTCTTTAATACTTTTACCTGCTATACCCTTTGAAGAGAGAAGATAATACTCAAATGGATATTTTTTTAAGACTTCCTTTTCTATACCGTATTGCGAACCGATGATTACAGGTTTAAAACCCTTCTCTTTTAAATATTCTGCAAATGCCAAAGCTGCAAATAGATGACCGCCGGTTCCACCACCTGTTAATATGACCTTATCCATTTACGATACTCTTTGTTTTATTGTTCTCAAAAACCTTTTCGACAGTATATGTTTTTCCTGCAAGTTCTTTTACCTTAGTGTTGTGTGTTATAAGGATTATCTGAGAATTCTTCGAATAATCCCTTAAACTTTCGGCAACAGCATCCAAAACGGTATTGCTTAGGCCTGTCTCTATCTCATCAAAGAAAACCGTCTCGCTTGTGTTAGTAATAGAAGAGATAGCCTTCTTCAAAGCAAGTATAAAACGGGATTTCTCACCACCGGATGCCACCTTTTCAAGTGGTTGTGCTTCTAAATCAGGATTTGCTGTAAATTCAATCACAATTCTATCTCTGCCTGTTGAATCAATACCTTTGGCTTCTATCTTCACATTTACTATACTTCTTTCAAGTTTGAGTTTTTTTAGTTCTTCCCTTATTTTTTCTTCAATCAGCTGTGCAGCTTTGATTCTTTTGCTTGTTAGTTTCTCTGCTTCTTTTTTTAATCTATCAGACAGCCTGCTTATTTTATCTTCTACTACGCTTAACTTATCTTCCAGTTCTGACTTCTTTTTAAGAAGTCTCTTTAGATTATCCCTTTTTTCTATTATCTGATTTATATCTAAACCAAACTGTCTTTGCAGTTTTTCAAGCTCAAATAACCTTTTGTTTATTCTATCTATCTCTTCCTGTTCAAATGTTTTGTTTAGTATCTCGTAAAACTCATCTTTTGTAAGGCTTATCTTTTCCAATGCTTCGCTTATAAGATTTAAACTTTCAAGCTTTATTCCCTTATCGTTTAGCTTTTCAAGTCTTGCCAAAAGCAATCCCAAGCTTGATTCAATACTATTTTCACCTTCAAACAGTATAGATATAGCAAACGACGCTGTCTCTTTTGATAAAGCGTTTGTTTTTACTTGCTTTGACAAATCAAGCAGATTCTCGTATTCGTCTTTTTGTGGATTTACCTTCTCTATTGCTTCAAGCAGTATGTCTGGATGCTCTTGGTTGATTCTGTTAATCTCATCTTGTATAGCTTCTTTTTCTTTTTTTAAGGCTTCAAACTCTTTATAACTATTCTTGAAATCATCTAAAACACTTCTATCTACCAATCTATCTATTATCTCAAGAAGTGTTTTATTTGAAAATAGCTCAAACCTGTAATCCTGTGATACCAGATCTATCAATATGTTTTTTATCTGCAGCAATACCCTTTGACTTATCGGCTCATGATTGATGTATGATTTTGCTTTACCCTTTTTTATGATCTTGGTTATTATTATCTCATCGTCTGTTATACCAAATTCTTCAAGCTTGCTTTTCTGCTTTTTGTTTAACTCAAATAAAAGACTAATCTTTGAAACATCAGAGAATTTACCCACAAAGCTTGTGTCTGTCTTTTGAGAGAATAGACTCTCTACGGTTTTTAAGATTAACGATTTTCCACTTCCAGATTCACCTACAATGGCCGTTATCTTTTCGTGTGGTTCAATTATTGCCTTTTCTATGGTCAAAAAGTTTTCTATCTCTATTTTTTTTAACACTTCAGGCTTCTTACTTTTCTCTCTTCCCAGTTCAGCTTCGTTCTTAAGACATCAAAATAGTTTTTATCCCTAAGCGTTAATATCTTTATCTTTCTTGTTGACTTTTCTATGTTTATTCTGTGCTGTGGTGATATCTTATATCCTATCTGACCATCAAGTGTTGCAATTACATCTTCTATCTCTTCATCAATAGAAACTATTAGCTTTGAGTTATCTGGAACCACAAGCGGTCTATTGGACAGTGTATGCGGACAAATAGGTGTTATTACTATACAATCCATTGTCGGATAAACTATCGGTCCACCTGCTGCAAGGTTATATGCCGTCGAACCAGATGGTGTCGATATAATTAAACCGTCTGCATGATACACAGCGACATGGTAATCTTTCCCGTCTATTACGGCATTGACCCTTATTGGCACTATTCTTGCCAATGCGCCTTTACTTACAACTGCATCGTTAAAAACAGTCTTTTTGCATATCACATCTTTGCCGTTTGTTATCTCAACATCAAGCATCATTCTCTCTTCTGTTTGATAATTCTTCTTTACAAAAATCTCGTCTAACACTTCATATATCCTTGAAAGTGGCACTTCCGTTAAAAAGCCCATTCTACCTAAGTTAACACCCAATATCGGCGTCTCTTTCTTTGATTCGTTTACGCTTCTTGCAGCAGATATGAATGTCCCATCACCACCAAGCACAATAATCAGATCAACAAACGATGCCAGCTTATCCCTTTCTATTCCCACCTTACCTATGGAATTTGCCGCTTCTTTTCCTAAGATAACTTCTATATTTAGCTTTGAGAAATACTCCAAAAGCTCGTTTATAATTATGTTAATATTTTCAACCTTTGTCTTTGCTATTATACCTACTTTTTTAAACATCTATCCTCCAAAGTAAGCCTGTTTTAGCCTTAAACTATCTCTAAAATCTTCTGCTTTTCCCTTATCTGTTATTCTGCCGTTTTTTAGTATATATACTTCGTCTGCAGCATCAATAGTTTTATTTACATTTTGCTCGACTATTAAGATAGAAAGTCCATTTCTTTTAATGAGAGATATTATCTCAAATACGGTTTTTACAAGCTTAGGAGACAGACCCGCTGTTGGTTCGTCAAGTATAATAAGTTCTGGTTCTCTAAGTAAAGCTTGAGCCAAAGATAACATCTGCTGTTCTCCACCGCTTAGCAGTCCAGCCTTATGCTTTATCTTGGATTCTATATTTGGGAAATGTTCAAATAACGCTTCAAGTCTATTGTTAAAATAGGTAATACCTTTGCTTTTTATCTGATTATAGCCTGCTACCATAAGATTATCCATGACACTTAACTCTTTTATTACAGTCCTTTTGTCTGGCAGATAGGATATGCCCAAGTTTGCTATGTTATGGGTTTTTAGATTTGTTATATCTACATCCTTAAAAAATACTTTTCCCCTTGTTTTTTTTACCCTGTTCATAATCGCATTAAGAAGTGTTGTCTTTCCTGCTCCATTTGAACCTATTACACCTACAACTTCATTCTCTTTTAATTCTAAACTAACATCCTTTAAAGCTATGGCTTCGCCATATTTTACGACTAAATTTTCTACTTTTAACATCTAATCACCAAGATACGCCTTCAATACCTTCTCGTCGTTTAAAACTTCTGCAGGCAAGCCTTCAGCTATCTTCTTGCCACTATCCATTACCACTATCGAATGCGAACAGTTCGAGACAAATTCTATATCGTGTTCTATAAGCAAAATAGAGATACCCTTTTCCCAAATCCTGAATATAGCCTTAAGCAAATTTTCAGTCTCTTTCTCGTTCAAACCTGCAGCAGGCTCATCTAAAAGCAGTAATTTTGGGTTGCTTATCATAGCCCTTGCAAGCTCAACCAATCTCTTTACGCCAAAAGGGACGGCATCTGGATATTTATAGGCAAACTCCTCTATTTTTAAAAAGTGCAAAACCTTTAAGGCTTCTTTAATTTTCTGCTGTTCTGTGGGTTTTGAGATTCTAAACATCATCTCAAACAGGCCTGTTTTCTTTTTAAAGTCCAAACCTATCATAACATTTTCCAATACGGTTAGCTCATTTGATAACTGTATATTCTGAAATGTGCGTGCTATGCCTAATCTTATAAGCTCATAGGGTTTTCTTGAAAGTATATCCTCATTAAGAAACCTTACACTTCCTTCATCTGCTTTATACAATCCCGTTATCACATTGAAAAGTGTCGTCTTGCCAGCACCATTTGGGCCTATAAGTGCTTTTATCTGTTTTCTGTTTACCGAAAAGCTAACATTATCAACAGCCTTTATGCCACCAAATGACTTACTTATGTTTTTTATCTCTAAGATTGGTGTTTTTTCCATCTAACTGCACCACCTATGCCCTTAGGTAGAAACATTACCATAGCAACAAGCAAAAGTCCGTTAACTATAGGCCAAAATTCCTGCAAGCTTATAAGAATATTTGGCAACACCGTAAGTATCACACTTACGACCATAGGACCTATTATTGTCCCCATTCCACCAACAAACACCATAACAACATAGTTTGTAGACTGCAAAAGTGTAAACGAAGCCGGTGAGATAAATCCTAAATAAAACGCAAAAAGGCCACCCGATAAAGATGCCAATGTCGCGCTTATGGTAAATACTATTATCTTCAACAGATGCGTGTTTACGCCAAAGGATATAGCGGCAGATTCCTTCTCCTTTATAGTCCTTAAATACCGTCCAAAACTTGAGTTTGACACATTAACAACTACAAATGTTAACAGCGCCACTGTCGTCCATATAAAAAAATAGAACTTCTTATCCGAATCAAATACAAAACTTCCTATGCTTAACATAGGCATACCAGCAAGTCCTTGATGTCCACCCGTTAAAGAAGGAAAGTTATCTATAAGTATGTGAACAATCTCTCCTATGGCTAATGTTGCCATAGCAAGGTAATGTCCTTTTAACTTCATTGTGGGATAGGCTATTATCCCTGCTATAGCACTTGTAATCAAAGAAGCTATAAGGATAGAAAACCACGGATTTATATTCAACTTCATCGATAAAAGGCTTGATATGTAAGCACCCATTGCCACAAAACCTGCATGTCCAAGTGATACCTGACCAGCAAATCCCATAAGCAGGTCAAGTCCCAAAATAACTATAACGGTTAATGCTGATATGGATAGCATATTCAAAACAAATGGGTTTTTTGCAATAAACCCAATCGCAAACATTATCGCAAAAAATAGTATGTATATAATACCCTTTGGCATCTCAAACCCTTTCTATATCCTTTGATCCTAATAGTCCCTGCGGCATAATAAAAAGTGTGAGAATCATTATAGAGAAAGCGACAATATCCCTGTATGACGACGATATATAACCGCTTGATAGAGATTCTGCTATTCCTATCAACAAGCCGCCAAGTATAGCGCCTATGTTATTTCCAAAACCACCAACAACACTCGCAGCAAAGCCTTTAAGTCCTATAGATAAACCCATATCGTATTTTGCAAACATAATAGGCGCCATTATTGCACCGCCTATTGCTCCTATAATTCCACTTACAAAAAAGGAAAGCGCCTGCACCTTTAAAGAGTCTATGCCGAAAACCTCACACGCAGTTCTGTTTTCGGATATGGCTATTGCAACCTTTCCATAAAGCGTCTTTGAGAAAAACATAAACAGCAACACACCCAAAATAATAGTCGTAAAGATCACTATCAAATACTGAGATGAAAAACTTAAACCCAATACGGTTATACTCTCAAACGGCAAAAACTGTTCTACAGGATGCGCATTTTTGCCGAAGGTTATCATGGATAACCCTCTTATTATCATTGAAATACCTATGGTTAGAATAATTAGCGATAACTCGCTTTCTGATTTTGTATTTTTTATAAAAATGAAGAATACAAGATAACCAAGTATGCCTACAGACAAGATTGAGATAAGAAAAGACAAAGCTATAGGTATATGTATGCTTAAGAAATAGAATTCAAGCATTGCTCCCAGCATTACAAATTCACCCTGTGCAAAGTTTACTATCTTCGTGCTTGAATAGATGATATTAAAACCTATGGCTACTAAAGAATAGACAAGTCCCGTTATTATACCATTTATCGTGTATTGAATAAAAGCTTCTATTGGTTAGCCTCCCACTTTTCTGCTTCTTGTTTAAATAGATTGCTTGTTAGCTCATCAATATTGCAGAAATGTATCTCTTGCAAATTTTTTGCATCCTTTAAAAACTCAATGGCTGTCGTGAATATGATATGCGCCGCTCTATCTTTGGGAAATCCAAATATACCAGAACTTATAGCAGGTAAAGATACACTTTTTATGCCCTTTTCTTCTGCTATTCTCAAAGCGCTTAAAACGGCACTTTTTAGCTTATTGTCTTCATCACCTTCCCCCCAAACAGGACCAACAGCATGAATCACATATTTTGCCTTTAGCTTACCTGCTGTTGTTATGGCTGCAGAACCGGTTGGAACATAACCTATTTTGTCGCTTTCTTCCTGTATTATTCTACCACCCTTTCTTACAATGGCACCAGCAACACCGCCGCCATGTTTTAGGTGAGAATTTGCAGCATTAACTATGGCTTCTGTCTCTTCTTCTGTAATATCACCAAGTATAA
>CAYTZD010000011.1:17949-28444 GCA_964442345.1 uncultured Hippea sp.
GTAATATCACCAAGTATAACCTTAACAATTTTATCACCCAACTTTAGTTCTTTTATAACCACCACAACTAACCTCCTACCCACTTCTGAGATATGATTTTAGCGTTCTTATATATCCTCCGTTAAATATCTTTGCTAAAAAAGTGGGCAAAAAAGTTATTGTATACCTCGAGAAAGCCTTAAAGCTCTTTTTTACTTTTAACGATTTTTTTAAATATTTTCTTGCTGCTTTTTTATCTCCTAAGTGCAGTAATGCTGTTCCATATCTCATATAAACCCTTGCCAAAGTATGTTCTAAGGTGTAACTAAGCCTTTTTTTCTCTTCTTCTGATAAAGAGTTGTAAAATTTTTCTATAACAATACGGTTATATCTTCTTGTTTTTATAGGTATATCTTTGTCGTATAAATCCATTCTCTTATAGACTAACGGTTTCTCTACATACGCAAAATTGCCATACCTCATCACTCTTAACCACAGATCCCAATCTTCTGTAACCTCCAACGACTCATCAAACCCGCCAACCTTTTCTACTATCTCCTTTTTTATCATTACCGTGCTTGGATCTATAAAACTTCCTCTGACTATCCATTTCAGATCAACTACAGATGGATTTTTACCTTCTTTGTATCCTATTTTTGTAACACCTGAAGGATACAACTTAAAATAGTTGGTAAAAACACCTATCACATCACCTTTTCTCATTCTATTAACACAGGTTTCTAAAAACTCCTTATCCCACATATCGTCATCATCCAAGAATGCCAGCAATGGATATTTAGCTTTTCTTATTGCTATATTTCTTGCGCAGCACCTGCCACAATTTTCATGATAAATATATACAGTTTCAGGAAAATGCTTTTTTATAAGTTCCTCACTTCCATCAGACGAACCATCATCTGACACGATAACTTCGTAAGGTTTGTATGTTTGACTGAATGCACTATCTACGGCTTGCAAAAGCAAATCTTTTCTATTGAATGTTGGTATTATTACGCTTACACCTATATCCTTTTCTTTAACCATAAATAATCTTCTCTAACTTTTTCGTAATTTTTTCCACACTCAAATTCTCTTCAATAAACCTTCTGCCGTTTATGGCAAGATCCTCTCTAAGCTTTCTATTCTCCCATAGTTCTCTTATCGCTTCAGATATACTATCCGAATCAGTCTCTGTTATCAAGAGATGTTTTCTCAAGACAGCTATCTCACCTATTCCCGTCTCTTTTGTCGCTATGGTTGGTATTCCGCATGCCATTGATTCTATAACAACATTATCAAAGCCACCCTTTTGAGATGGTATCACGCATATATCAAATAGCGCATATATCTCTTTTGTTGCTTCCATTGCACCCAAAAAGACCACTTTATCTTTTATGTTCAGATCTTCTGTCATTTGGATAAGCTTATCCCTTAATTTTCCATCGCCTACTAAAACCAGTTTTGCATCTATTTTACTTTTGGCAAATGCTTCGATCAGAACATCTGCGCCCTTTGGATTATAAAACCTAACAACCGAACCAACAATAAAATATCCGTTAAGTTTAAATTTTTCTTTTATTTTTATCTTCTCTTTTGAATCTAATGGTTTAAACTGTTCTGTATCAATAGGATTATAGATGACTTCTATCTTATCTTTCGCATTTGGTAAAACCCTTATTATGTTCTCTTTAACCTTATTTGAATTTGCGATATAAAATTTGCTCTTTTTTACAAAATATCTCATAAACACACGCCTGTGCCATTTTCTCTCCCACTTCCATGTTGTGCTTCCTATGAAGGTAAGCACAGGGATATTTATACCAAGCAAAGCCATCTTAGTCGTATAATCTGCTAAAAACTCAAATGTGATTACAACATCTGGATTTAAGCCTTTAAGCGTTCTTCTTAGCTTTAAAAATACATCGACCCTAAAGGACTTAAGCGCCTTATTATGCTCATCCGTCAAAGCTATGGCATTAATTTGGTCTAATTCTGCCTGTTTTATAGATGACTTATCGGCTTTCATAATAGAGATAATCGTTATCCTATTGCCGTGTTGTTTTAATCCTTTTGCTATTCTATATGCCCTTCTTTCTGGCCCACCAAAAAAGCCAAAGGCATCTAAAACAAAAACTATATGCTTCATTTGTGCATAGCCGCGTATATTTTTGCAGTTAAGTAATATTTATTTGACAGAAGCTTCCTTATAAAGGCTGTTTTATTTTTTGGTGCATGTATCCTTCCTATCATGCAGAAATTATCTTTAAAAAACGCTTTTTTCTGCGTCGTAAAACAGAATTCAAAACCTACTTTTTTTGCTATCTCTAAGGACTCTTTGCTAAATTCGCCCCACGGCCAGCTAAAAAAAGGTGTATCAAATCCAAGATGCTTTTTGATTAACTCTTTTGATGTTTTTAAATCTTCTTCAACCCTTTTCAGATAATCTTCTTTTTCTTCCCATTTACCCTTAAAAAACCTTCTTGTTGCAAGATAACTCTTCATCGGATATATAGGATCACCAATTTTTGGTTTTCTACCAAGCGCAAATTCATAACTCCAATGAACCTTTGAATCTATTTTGTATTCTCCTATCTTCTTATCAGAGCTAAACACCTTCACATGATTGTGGGAATGGGAACCTATCTCAAAGACACCGCTATCCTTCATGATTTTTAGCTCATCCCAGCTTAAGAATTCAGACAAATCACCTTTATATAGCGATCTTTTTAAAGCATTCTCTTCCATTGCAGGCATAAACAGATTATCGGTGCTGTTTTCCATTGTTTTACTTATACCGCTTTCTCTAACCTTTGAAGTTATTATGAAAATCAGTGCTTTTGCTGAGAACTCCTTTAATATTGGGTATGCATAAACAAAATTATCCAAAAACCCGTCGTCAAATGTCAGCAAAACACTGCTTCTTTTAAGGCTTTTTCCTTTTTTTAAGTCGTATAGAACTTCAGGACCAACTATATCAAACTGCTTCTTTAGAAAGGACAGCTGCCATCTAAAGGTGTTAACATCTATATCATATCCTTCAAATGGCAGTATCCTGTGGTAATAAAGAACAATTAACGGTTTCAATACTCTATTCTTGCCGCTGTTAGTCTATCTGCTTCATAGATACCCTTTACAAATCTATTAAAGAACCCTGTCGGGACACCTACAACAGAAAGCACATAATCACCATCCTTTGCGCAGCCGACAACTCTTCCACTTACATCGCCAGACGACCAGATAAGCTTCAGTTTATCAGCGTTAAGTTCGAATAGTTTCAAATTATACGCATTATAATGCTGCTTTGCTATGGTTATATGGTTCGACATATAGTTTCTCAAACCAAGAACATATATCTTATTGTTATCTATCTGCACTGTTATTGCTTTTGGTATTATCACGCTTGCCTTTCTATATAGCTCTTTAACAGGTTCTTGGTTGTTTTCTATATCAACAGGATATCTCTGTATAAGCCTTTCTCCTTCACCAAAGCCGTAAGATGTTGTAAAGGTAAGCTTACCCAAAGCTGTATTATACACTCCAAGCTGTTTAAATTTATTTACAAACACTATATCGTTATCAATCTTGAAAAACTCATAGAAGCTATCGGGCTCTACAGGAAGCTTAAGTTTTGAGATAGGTTTAAATGTATTTAGGCTAAGTCTATATATAGGACCATAAAACGGTTTTGATAGGCTTGCCTTCTGCGCTATAAGTATAGGATGCTTGCTAAACTTATCATAGAATCTCACATGATACGGCAGGCCTTCAACAATCGGCACAAATCGTTTGTTTTTTATGTATCCGATAGCTGACGAGAGTGCTCCATACCTATTAAAGTTGCTTATAGCTACCAATAGCTTGCCGTTTATCCTTGCTGAATCTATATTGATAATGTTATATCCATAAGAGAAGCTGCAAAGTTTCTCAAAGCTATCCCATTGGAATCTATATACTTCCACATCTGATCCTTTGGCTATAACGACATTATTTAAATCATTATCAAGAAACGGTCCGTAATAGAATGCCGTTGTGCCATATCCAATAGGCTTGTAGAATACAATCTTGTATGCAGAAGAAGACATCTGAAGGCCTGTATATGGACTATATAGGCCAAACCTGCCTAAAATTGATTCCCATAATGTAAGTTTTGGTCTTAACCTTAGGTTTGAAGCAACCAGATTCTCAGGTGGCACTGTTTGGGCAGGCTGCGATTTGAGAACAACCTGCGTCTGATTATCCATCTTCAAAGAGTTGGTTAACATTACATTGCCACTATAACCGTTATAAAGCTTAAACTTTAAATCTCTATCCCTTACAGTGGATATGCTAATAACAAGATCTGCATCCAAAACCTGCGCCAATCTTTTTATAGATGTTTTTTCATAAAGTGAGTTTATTCTATTGTCAATTATTGCTATCTGAACTTTATCTTCGCCAATAACAAAGAATCTACCCGTCTGTTCAAGCTTTGATTTTAAGGTTTTATAGATATAAGGATTCCTTGTTATTATAGCAACCGTATATGATGGCTTTCCCGCTGCAAAACTGTCGCCAACTTTCGGCTTTCCCATTACACTCTCTTCGCCTGTTGGTATAATGCCAAGCCCGATTAAGTATTTCTTCTTACTTTCAACACCCTGTGTTATTACTGCTGTTGCTTTATGATCTGATGTTTTTACTACATTTGCATAGGCTATGCCTTTTTTTAGCTGTATAGGTTTATCTGAATTCAACGGCACAAAGCTACCCAGATCTCTATATATATAAACAAAATAGTTTCTGCTTAGACCGTCAAGCTCACCCTTGTTTAGTTCGACCTTATCACCATTTACTGCGACTACCTTACCATTTACGATGTGAAGTTTTGAGATTATCTGGTTTGTTAAATTGTCAAATACATCTGCTTTTGATACTTGAGAAAGTGCAAATATAAAGATTGCAACGAGAATAGATAAGGTTTTTTTCATCTCTTTATTCCTTTTAATTGTTCTAATCTGGCTTTTGTTTTCTTATAAACTGTCGTTATCTCTTCAAGTTCTGCTTTTTTCTCTTCAACTAATTCCTTGGGTGCTCTCTCTAAGAATGCCTGATTTGTTAGTTTGCTGTTTAAGAACGATAACGACTTCTCCTGTTTTTTCAATAGCTTTTCCAATCTTGCTATCTCTTTTTCTATATCTATGTTGCCTTCAACGGGTAAGTATATATCTCCATAAATTGTTGATTGAATAATACATTCTTCTTCTATCTTATCTGTAATTATTAGATTTTCAACGCCAGCCAAGGCATATATATAATTCTTGAAGTTTACAATAATGGATTGCACCTGCTCGTTTGCTGTTTTTATGTAAACCTTTATCTTTTTGGCGGGTGGTATGTTGTTTTCGCTTCTTAGATTTCTTATAGACCTTATTGTATCAAGCACTATATCCATTGAAGATTCTATCTCTTCAGAAATCAGCGATTCCTTAAATTCAGGATACGGTGCAATCATTATCGATTCGTGTGTCTTGTTCGGTAATTTCTGCCATAACTCTTCTGTTATAAACGGTGTAAATGGATGCAAAAGCCTTAATGTTGTCTCAAATACTTCAAGCAGTGTGTATTTTACGGAATATGAGAACTCATCGTTTAGGTGAACCTTGCTCATCTCTATGTAATAGTCGCAGAACTCATGCCATAAGAATTGATATATTGCACTTGCAGCTTCATTGAACTTGTATTCTTTTAAGCTATCTTCAACCTTTTTAATCGTCTTTGCAAGTCTTGACTTAATCCAAACAGAGGCAGGTGAGAGCTTTTTGGGTTTTTCGTTAAACTCTTGGCCTTCTGTGTTGAGTTTTATGTATCTAAAGGCATTCCAGATTTTATTCATGAAACGCTTGTATCCTTCGATCTTATCTTCGGATAGCTTTATATCCCTACCCTGCGCAGCCAATATTGCAAGCGTAAACCTTAGAGAATCTGCTCCATACTTTTCAACGACTTCTAATGGATCTATAACATTGCCCTTTGTTTTGCTCATCTTTTGACCGTATTGGTCTCTTACAAGCGCGTGTATATAGACATCCCTAAACGGCACATCCTTTTTGAAGTGCAGACCCATCATCATCATGCGTGCAACCCAGAAGAAGATAATATCAAACCCTGTAACCAATAGACTTGTCGGATAAAATCTTTTTAGATCTTCTGTCTCTTCAGGCCAACCCAGTGTTGACATAGGCCATAAGGCAGACGAAAACCATGTATCAAGCACATCTTCTTCTTGAATAAGCTTTGTGCTTCCACAGTGTTCGCAAACCTTTGGCTCTTCTTCTGATACCGTGTATTTGCCGCACTCTTCGCATTTATAGACAGGTATTCTATGACCCCACCATAGCTGCCTTGATATACACCAATCCCTTATGTTGTACATCCACTCAAAGTATGTTTTCTCCCAGTTCTTAGGTATAAAGCGGGTTCTACCTTCTTCAACGGCTTTTATGGCTGGTTCTGCTAATGGTTTCGTTTTTACAAACCACTGTTCTGACACATACGGCTCAATTGTTGTATGGCATCTATAACATGTGCCTACGGCGTGTTTGTGTTCTGCTACATTTTTTATAAATCCTTTACTCTCAAGTTCTGCTACAAGCTTTGATCTGCACTCAAACCTGTCAAGACCCTTATAATGCAAAGCTTCTTCTGTCATCTTGCCATAATCGTCAATTGCAACGACTATTGGTAAATTGTGTCTTCTGCCCACTTCAAAGTCGTTTGGGTCATGTGCTGGTGTTATCTTAACAACGCCTGTTCCAAATTCCATATCGACATACTCATCAGCTATAACGGGAATAACCTTGTTCTTAATTGGCAGTATAACATTCTTTCCTATGATGTTTTTGTATCTTTCATCATTTGGATTTACTGCAACGGCTGTATCACCAAACATTGTCTCTGGTCTTGTCGTTGCAACAACTACACCGCCACTTCCATCTTCGAATGGATATTCGATATAGTAAAGCTTTCCTGTCTCTTCTTTGTATTCAACTTCCAGATCACTCAAAGCCGTATGGCATCTTGGACACCAGTTTATAATGTATTTATCTTTATAAATCAGACCTTCTTTGTAAAGCTGCACAAACACCTTTCTTACAGCCTTTGAAAGTTTTTCATCCATCGTAAAGCGCAGTCTTGACCAGTCGCAGCTTAAACCCAATCTTTTTATCTGTTCAATGATTCTATTGCCGTATTTCTCCTTCCACTCCCAGACCTTCTCAACAAACTTCTCTCTGCCTAAATCTTCCTTTTTTATGCCTTTAGATGCCAAATCCTTCTCGACCATGTTTTGGGTTGCTATACCTGCATGGTCAGTCCCTGGCACCCACAGGACATTGTATCCCTTCATACGCTTATACCTAACCATAATATCCTGCAGTGTGCCGTTTAAGGCATGTCCTATATGAAGTGCACCCGTAACATTTGGCGGCGGTATAACTATGCTAAAATTCTCTTTATCTTTTCTATCTGTTGGTTTGAAGTAGCCGTTTTCTTCCCAAAATTTATACCATTTTGTCTCAAAGACCGGCGAATACTTTGTCTCTTCCATTCTTTCACTCCTTTTTATGCGTATTCTTTTGCAAGATTTATGCCATAACTAAATGCGGTAGCATTAACCGTTCTGAGTTTTTCTGGCAATACATCATCTATGGCTTCAAAAAAATATTTCTCATCAATCGGCAAAAACTTAGACAAAACACCAAGCATAATTGTATTTGTTAATCGTGGATTACCCAACTCTTTTGCATCTTCTGAAAACCTTCTCTTTATCAGCTTATCAACAGACAAACTCTCTACCATCTCGTTAATTTTATCTTCATCTATCGTCTGACCTACAATAGGGACAATCCTATCGTTGGCTATCACCTTTGATGCTGGATTTAAATACTCAATCCAACGCAGAAGTTCAACCTTCTCTGTCGCAAACATAAACTGAACGCTACCCTTTTTATCTGTGGGTGAATAAACCTTATCTCCAAACCTTACCGATGCTGAAACCGAACCACCCCTTTGACTCATACCGTGAATTTCGCTCTTTTTTACATCAAAACCGGCAAGCATACAAGCCTGAGCAACTATATTTGAAACCGTTATTATGCCGTCTCCACCCACACCAACGAAAAGAATGCTTGTTATGTTCATTTCTCCTCCTTAGGCACGATAGCACCTTCTACAGGACATACATGTTTGCACACTTCGCAGCCTGTGCAAAGCACTTCGTCTATTATAGCCTTCTTGTTCTTGAAGTCTATGGCAGGACAAGCTATACGCAGACATCTTTTGCATCCTATACATTTATCCGCAACAACTGTAAGCGGTCTATCCTTTATCTTTTTGGGTGCTAAAACACACGGCCTTGTTGGTATGATTACACTTAAACCGTCATGATTTATCTCTCTTTCTATAAGTTCTTTGGTTGTCTTGTAATCATACTGGTCAACTTCAAACACCCTTTCTATGCCGATAGATTTTGCCAGATCTTTTATCCTAATAGGATCAAAATCTTCGCCTTTCAATGTAAAACCTGTCGATGGATCTGGCTGACCACCCGTCATAGCTGTTATTCTATTATCGAGTATTATAACCGTTATGTTTGCCTTATTTATATAAGCATCTATAAGCGGCTGAATGCCTGTATGGAAGAATGTTGAATCTCCTATTACTGCAACAACCTTCTCTTTGGTTTGTGCTTTGGCCATACCAACAGCCATTGATATGCTTGCACCCATACAAACAGTCGTATGCATAGCAGCCAAAGGTGGCAAAGCACCAAGCGTATAACAACCTATATCGCCTGTTATAAATACATCTCTTATTGAATGCAATATATCGAATATAGGCCTATGCGGACATCCAGGACACAAAGCCGGCGGTCTTTTTGGTAATTCAAAAGCATTAAACACCTTTGTCGTTTTATCTTTAAGTATGCCAGCTTTATGTAAGCCCTCTTCGACTATATCCAAATTGAATTCACCATCGACTGGAAAGTATCTCTTTCCTTCTATATTTATACCCGCTATCTTTAACTCTTCTTCCATAAACGGTTCTAACTCTTCAACAACCAAAACCCTATCGAACTGTTTTACGAATTCTCTTATTTTGTTTACTGGCATAGGATAGCTAAAGCCAACCTTAAAGATATGTGCATCTGGCAATATCTCTTTTACATAGTTATAAGCCATACTCGAAGTTATTATGCCAATATTACTTGAACCTTCTTCTATCTTATTTAAAGGCGTCTCTTCTGAAAACTGTCTTAATTTCTCAAGCCTCTCTATAACAACCTTGTGTCTTTGTATGGCATTTGCCGGTATCATTACATACTTTCTAAAATCCTTCTTTAGCTCCAATTCCTGTTCGTTGTCCAATGTTCTTGGATCAAACTGAACCATACCAAGCGAATGCGAAACCCTTGTTGTGCTTCTAAAAATCACCGGCGTATCAAATCTCTCGCTAACAACAAACGCATACTGCATAAAACCCATCGCTTCAAACGGATCCGATGGCTCTATCAACGGGACTTTGGCAAACTTTGCATATCTTCTTGAATCCTGTTCGTTCTGTGATGAATGCATGCCCGGGTCATCAGCCACAACAACGACAAAACCGGCGTTTATGCCAGTATAAGATGAAGTCATCAAAGGATCTGCAGCAACATTTAAGCCCACATGTTTCATTGTCGCAAAGCTTCTTACACCAGCCAAAGCAGCACCCAAAGCAGCTTCAAAGCCTGCCTTCTCATTTGGCGCCCACTGAGCCGTAACGGTTGGATAATTCTTAAAATGCTCAAGTATTTCGCTTGACGGTGTTCCAGGATATCCACTTCCAAAACGGGCATTTCCCTTGTATGCGCCTATGGAGATTGCCTGATTCCCACTAACTATCTTCTTTATAAGCTTCAAATCCACTTTACCTACTCCTAAAACGATATTCTTATAACTGTTTTCACATTACCACGCGGCGTAAAATCACCAATCACTTCAAGATGCTTTGGCTTTAAAGTCTCTTTTAATGCATTGAATATCTCATTTGTGGCATCTTCATGCGATATGTATCTATCTCTGTATTTATTTAAAAATAGCTTCAGGGATTTTAACTCAACAACATATTTATCTGGCACATATTTTATCTTTATGGTGGCAAAATCGGGATATCCACTTCGCGGACATTTACATGTGAATTCAGGAAACTCTATGCTAACTTCGTAATCGTTTTCTGGGTGCTTATTCTCCCAAACTTCAAGCTGAGCTTCTTCTATTGCCTTCTCTCCGTACTTCACTCTCCTACCCCCTTTAAAAACTAACCCTATTTTTAGCATAAAGAGACAACGATTACAAGATTATAAGGAAATATATACAAGCCTATTTATCTTTTTTCGTTTTTTCATGCATCAAGCTACAGATAAAAAGTTATAGATATACCAACAAAAAATCTCTTGATATATTCAACTTTTTTCTTTAAACTTTTGCAGTTTATGTGA
>CAYTZD010000012.1:0-27126 GCA_964442345.1 uncultured Hippea sp.
AAAACAAAAGTATTTACGCAAAAGGCAGAACAAAACGAAGCCAAAACAGAAGAAGCAAAAACAAAACAGGTTTTAAATGAGAAAACCCAAACCAATAGCCTTAAAAACATTCAACAAAAAGAGATAAAACCCAAAGAAGATAAAGATAACAAGCAAGAAAAGCCTATTGAAACAGCAAACACAAACCAGCAGACAGAGACAAAACCCATCATACATCAACCAACACATATACAGCCAGAAAACAATCAAAGTCAGGTCAAAGTCGAGCAAGCACCCTACCCTATGGATAAAATTATAGAACATATAGATAAACTAATTCAGCAGAAACCACCATTCACAAAGAGCATCACAATAAATCTAAACCCGCCGCAGCTGGGAGAATTAAAGATAAAGGTTAGTCTTGAGAAAGACAAAAGCATAATGGCAACCATAACAGTTCACGATAAAGAGACATTCAAAACCATCTCTTCACACATAGATACGCTAAAGACATACCTTGTATCAAATGGCATAAAGGTAAACAACATAGATGTTCACAATTCGTTCAATGAGAACTTTATGAATCAGTTTAATAATAACTCTGGAGCAAATAGCGGATTTTCAGGATTTAATCAACAGGAAAACTCAAATAATTACAGTTTCTCAAGCTTCTTCAACACTGAAGAACAGACAAACCAAAAAGTCAACATAAGAAGAACAGATAAAGGCCTGGATATAACCGTATAGAAAGGGAGGCAAAAATGGATGTAGCTCAAATAGCAAACGATATGAACATAGCAGAATCGATGAGATCAGATAAGGTTGAAAATCCAAAGGCAACATTAAATAAAGACGATTTTTTAAAACTGCTTGTGGCTCAACTTAGGTATCAGGACCCTTTACATCCTTTAAATAACGACCAGTTCGTCCAAGAAAATACGATGTTCTCTCAACTTGAGCAGTTAATGAATATGAGTAAGTCGGTAAACTCCGTTCTAAATAGTCTCAAAAGCAATCCAAGACAATACGCAGCAACATATCTTGGTAAATACATATCAACAGGGGAAAACAACATAAAGGTGTCAAATAGCAAGATAGACCCAATAAACTTCAATTTATCAAAAGAGGCAAAGGTCGTTATACACATCTCAAACTCAAAAGGCGAAGATATAGCAGATGTAGATTTAGGAAGGCTTCAGGTTGGATCTCACGCATACACATGGAACGGTAAAGATAATCAAGGAAACAGTGTTCCAAACGGCATATACAGTGTAAGGATTACGGCAGAATACGACGACGGTACACAGATAACCCTATCTAAGAATATGGGAAAGGTTGTAGCCGTAAGATTTGAAGGAGACAAAACAATACTTACAACAGATAGCGGAAAAACCGTAAATCTATCAGATGTAGTAAGCGTAGCAGATGGAGGTTAAACCATGATAAGGGCACTTTACACTTCAAGCAATGCCCTATTCGACCAACAACAAGGTGTTGACAGTATCGCCAACAACATAGCAAACATTAATACTGTTGGATTTAAAAAGACACGGCCAACATTTGCATCACTGCTTTATCAAGAACAACAGATAGGCTTACCTGGCCAGAATCCTATGCAGATAGGTCTTGGCTCAAAACTTGCTTCAACAGACACAGTAATGAGCGAAGGCACAATAATCACAGGAGAGAAGGATACAGATTTAGCAATAGAAGGGCGTGGTTTCTTTACGCTTTTAGATTATAAGAATCCAGAGTCTTACTTGTTTACAAGGGCTGGTGATTTCTCATTTGATGCAAACGGAGACCTGGTAAATCCAGAAGGATATAAAGTTCTCGGATGGCTTGCAGAACCATCTCAAAGCGGAACGGGTTATTACATACCAACAGATCCAACAACAGGTATGCCAACAGGCAATATAGAAGCAATAAATATTTCCGATTATCAAAATGTTTCAGCCGTTGCATCAACATACATAAGATTCAAAGCAAACTTGAATTCGTCAAGCGAAGTAGAAGAGTATTCGCCATTACAAACATATACAGATACGACAATGAGAGTTAATTTTAATTCTGTCTTTAACAACGATGGCAAGCTGCTTAATGTTACAGACGGTGATAACTTTCAGATAAGCTTCGACGGCGGGACAACATGGCACACATACGAATACGATAGCGATGGAAATATAACGCCTACAGCCGAAGGTTTTACAACAATAGAAGACCTAATAAATAATATACAGACAGACCTAAACAACGAAGGCATAAATGCAACTGTAAGTTTGGAAAATGGTCAGTTGACGATAAAAAACAACGGCAGCACACAAATCAACATAAGGGTAAGGCCCACTACAGAAGATCCGACATTTCCTCATCCACAAGAAAACCAGAAACTAACCACAGTATTTGAAAATCTAAATCAGGTAATAGATCCGTCAGAAACTGCATCAACTCAACAATTAAATACAGCAACCCATATAATACATTCATTTTTCTATGATTCTACGGGTAATAAACATAAGATAGACATAACATTCACAAGGATAGATCAAAACAGATGGTCTTATACCGTAAGTCTGCCAAATAACGAAGGGACTTTAACAAACAATACAGGCATAGTTAACTTTGACAATAACGGTGGGCTTTCTCCAACAACCCAATCACCAACGGTTAATGTGCAGCTAAACAGCGGCGCATTGCCAAACAGTTTACTTATAAATTTCTGGAATACAGACAGCGGCCAATACGAAGGCAATCAGTTTACTGGCTTAACCCAATTCTCTATGGAATCAGACACAAGCTTTCAGACTCAAGATGGCTCACCTACAGGTCTATTAAAAAAGGTATATTTCGATCAAAATGGAACAATGATAGGAACCTATTCAAACGGAAAAAGCTATCCGTTAGCAATGCTTGCCATATCCAAATTTATGAATCCACAAGGTCTAAAAAGAGTAGGAGATACACTTTTCAAAATAACACCAAACACAGATTCAGCAGATGTTATATCTTCAAAAGGATATATAGGTGCAGCAAACAAAGAAGGTAGAGGAAAAATCCTATCAAGGCATTTAGAATCAAGCAATGTAGATTTAGGAGAAGCCTTTGTAAACCTAATCGAATATCAAAGGGGGTTTGAAGCCACATCAAAGGGTGTAACAACAGCCGATCAGATGCTTCAAACCGCTATTCAGTTAAAAAGATAATAGGAGGTAAAAACCATGCTTAGATCACTATGGAGCGGTGTTTCAGGATTAAAGTCAGAGCAGGAAGGTATGGATGTTGTTGGTAACAATGTTGCAAATGTTAACACTATAGGATTTAAAAAGGGAAGAATAAATTTTGTTGATGTCTTAAGCCAAACCATGTCTGCAGCAACAGGTCCAGAAGGCAACATAGGTGGCAAGAATGCAACACAGATAGGATTGGGTGTTACCGTTGCAGTTGTTGATAACATATTCTCTCAAGGTAGTCTTCAGGCAACAAGCAAGATAACAGACCTTGCTATTCAGGGAGATGGTTTTTTTATAGTCAGTGACGATGGTGGCAAAACATACAGATACACAAGAGCTGGTGATTTCTCCTTTGATGCAAACGGTAATCTTGTAAACCCAGAAGGGTTCATAGTTCAGGGATGGATGGCAAATGACGAGACACATAAAATCAACACAGCAGCAAGTATTGAAAATATCGTCGTTCCGCAAGATAAGACTGTACCAGCTGGAATTACACGAAATATAACAATAAAAGCCAACCTAAACGGTGGAGACAAGATAGAAGAGATGTCGCCAGCACATGGTCTGGTTGACGAAAACAATAAAAGTGTCGAACCCGACGATATGGCAGTTTTATTTGATGTAAATGGAGAAGCTATAAATCTTGGGAAAACCATAGCAGACTTTGCAGGCAGCTCAACCACTTTTTCAAAAATTTACGATATCGACGGGAATCAAATTCAGCTTGCAAGTAATGCCAAAATATCAATGGATATAACCTACAACGGCATAACATCGACGGCTATTGTAAGCAAAGGACAATTTAATACATTCGGTAGTTTTGCAACAGAATTAAAGAACGCTATAAACACTGCTATAGGTCAAAATATAGCAAGCATATCAGTAACAGATGACGGGGAATTAAAACTTATAGACATAGGAACAAGCACCATAACTATAGCAAATATAAACACTATCGGTGATCTCAACAGCTATTTTAAACATGCTTTAATAAACCTTCAAGATGGTGAAGGGAGAAGTGCAAAGATAGAACCTGGAAAGTCCAGAACAACCTTGCCACTACTTGAAACTCCTGGAGATGTCCTTGCAATGAGCTTTGATGATGGCGCAAACTACAACGCATACAGGTATGTCCAATCTGATACAGGAAACGATAAAAACGATTTTCATACCATAGAAGACCTAAGGGCTGAAATAGAAAACGACATAGTAAATGGCGGCAACGGTGAAGCATGGGCGGATTCTACCACCCAAAACTTACAGTGGGTATCTGTTGACCCTAAAACAGGCGAAATAGTTATAGAGAATCATGACACCGACAATCATGTTATAGGTGCAGTCTATTCAAACAATTTAAAGTTTGCCACAATCATGGGAACTCTCTCGGGTCTTGTAAATTCAGGCTCAAAAGTAACATCTCAGCCGTTTGAAGCAGCAGTCCATGTAACATCAATAGATGTTTACGACTCTCTTGGAAATAAACACACAGTAACATTTACTTTTAGGAAAAAATCTTACGATCCTGTAACAAAACATACCACATGGAGTTGGACAGCAACTGTACCATCACCAGGTGAAGTATCTAACGACAATGGAACAATACAGTTTGATCAAACAGGTAAGCTGGTTTACCTATCAAGCCCACTTGCCATAACAGTTGATTGGAAAAACGGAACAGCATCTCAAGTTATAAACTTAGACTTCGGCGACATTGGAACATTTAATGGTTTAACCCAATTCTCACTGCCATCCCAGACAACAGCCCAGACACAGGATGGTTATCCAGGCGGAAGCCTGCAGAGAATTATGATAAATCAGGATGGTGTTATCATAGGTATATTCTCAAACGGAAAATCTTACCCATTGGCTCAGATAGCTTTGGCAAAGTTCGCAAACAACGAAGGATTAATGAAAGAAGGTGGCTCAATGTATTCAGAAACGGCAAACTCTGGTGCTCCACTTATTGGAACAGCAGGCACAGGCGGAAGAGGAACCTTCGCACCAAGCCATCTTGAGATGAGTAATGTCGATTTAGCAGAAGAATTTACAAATATGATAATATATCAAAGGGCATTTCAGGCAAATTCAAGAAGCATCACAACATCAGACCAGATGATTCAGGAACTTCTCAATCTCAAGCGTTAATTATAAGGGGGTCTTCCCCCTTCTCTTCTAAAATGTAGATAAGCGGTGAATATATACTTGAAGGTATAAAAAATGGTCTGCACGAATAGCCTTTAAAAAATCCCCATTTTGTATTTAATGCCTTTGCACCACCAGATATAGCCCATTTGAAAATCTTCTCAGCTTCAATAAGCGGAAAAGCCTTATGGGCAAATCTTAACTCTTCCAAAAAATTCAGATTATCGTTGCTTGCAAGACTATCCGTCCCAAATGCCACATTCACGCCACTTGCACAAATCTTATAAACATCGGGCAGTTTAGAAGATATAAAATCATTACTCCTTAAACAGAGACAGACAGTCCCTTTAAGCTCTTTTATCTTTTCTATATCTTTATCTGTAGCTTCAACGCAGTGAACAAATATTGCGTTTCTCTTTAGACACGAAGTATTCTTTAGAAAATCCCATACATCATCAAAGTAAAACCTATCAGACACAAGACCGATACTTTCAAGAAAATCAAATAACTTTCCACTGTTTCTTAAAAACTGATTCTCAAATCTACTCTCAAGTAAATGAACGGTAAATGGAGTATGATCTAAAGAACAGATAAATTCAGCCAGACATGGATGCGTTGAATATACAGCATGCAAAACAACAGACACACGAACGCTCTTTGCCGTTAATCTCTCTTTTTTTAGTTTTTCAACAACACTGCAAGCCTTTTTTTTATTTAAAGAGTAATTCTCATAAAAAACGACCGACTGCGGCATGTATTTATCAAGGTATTCAACACTCAAAAGCGTGTTTGATATATCACCAACAAGGCCAACACCGCTTTTTAGAAGTTCATCTATCCCGTTCTTTATTGAATCTTTAATTACATCTTCATCTTCAAGCTTTGATCCCATTATACTCTTTAGCCATTCAACAAAACCCTTTGATCTAACCGTTTTACCCTTTAGATAGCCCAATTCAAGATGAACATGGGTGTTAACAAAACCAGGAAAAAGAACCCCACCAGAAAACTCTTCAATCTTCACTTCAGGGTAAGCCTTTTTTATGATCTTAAAACCATCTATATCAACAACAACACCGTTATCTACAACTACAGCTTTATCCTTAAGGAGTCTTTCTCCGTCAAACAGGTAATCAGACAACAAAATCTTCATTTCTAATCCTTTTAAGATTAAAGATTAAAATAGACACATTAGCCAAAAAAGATGTAAAGTTTGATATAGCAATTGCAGACCAGATACCGTTAAGACCGTAAATCTTCTGCAACAGATAGGCAAGCGGTAGCATAAAAAACCATAAGTTTATAAGGTTAACCATACTTGGCCTTTTCGTATCATGTAAAGCCATAGAAGACCTTGCAGAGATAGTCGATGCAACAACAAATGGATAACTGATAAAATAAAAGAACATCACATCTTCAGCTATTTTTCTAACATAACCATCATCAACAAACAAGGAGAGCAACGGCTGCCTTAAAACATATACCAAAATATCAAGACTGCCAACAAGCAATACACCAAAGAGAATAACGGATAATGCCCCCTTTTTTACTCTATCGTACTGTTTGGCTCCATAGTTCTGACCAACAATTACAAACGAAGTATTTGCAAGTCCAAAAACAATAAACAGAAGTATCTGATACACCCTTATAACAACAGAATAGCTTGAGACGGCTTCTTCAGATAGCATGCTAACAAACTTCACCAAAACAAGCATACTACCTATTCTATACAAAAGATGCAAAGATGCAAAGACACCCTTTTTTACAACCTTCTTCACTATTTTTAACTTCATCTTGATTCTAACATAAAAACCATTCTTTAGAAGATTAAACAGCTGAATAGCTATACCAATCACAACCGATACAATCGTTGAAAGTGCAGCACCCTTCATACCCATTTTAAAATAAAATATAAACAACGGATCCAGAATAACATTCAATAAATTGCTTAAAATCATTATACCAAGAACAACAGACGGCAAAGAGATAGCCCTTAAAGCAGAATTATTGAGATTAAACACAAAGTTAAAAACAAAACCCACGCTTGCGACAGATAAATATTGATAGGCATACGATGCGGTTAAGCCTTTAAGCCCAACGATGTTTATTATTTTAGAAAGAAAAAGATAGAATACAAAGCTTAACAACAAACCCAAAATAGCCACAAAAACCAGCACATTGGAATAGAAAAAGGCAGCCTGTGAAAACTTTTTTGCACCCCAAAATGAAGCGATATATATGCCTGTTGCGGTTGATACACCAATAGAGATAGAAAACAGAAGCATGATAGTTAAACTTGAACTTACAAGCGCACCGATTGCCTGATAAGCAATTCGCGATACAAAATACATATCAACAAGATTGAATACATTTTGGGCGACCATCTCCAATATCATCGGTATGGATAGAAAGATAATGCTTTTGAAGATAGGGTCTTTTGTGGGATCAACCCTTTTAAAAAGCATCTAAATTACTGTCTTATAAGCGATAGACGGGTCTTTGATTCGTCAATCACACCCAATATATGCGTTTTTATCCAGCGATAATCCCACCACTCTATTGGATTTACATAATATCCATTGACAAGGACATCAAAATGTAGATGGTCTCCACCTGCAAGACCCGTTGTGTCTGTAATTGCTATAATCTGATTTCTTCTTACAAATTCACCCTTTTTGACAAGAAAACTTTGAAGATGACCATAAAGTGTAAAAACACCCATTCCGTGATCTATGATTATCGTATTGCCATAAACACCCAGATAGCCTTCAAAAACGACGATACCAGAGTTTGCGGCATTAACCTTTGCATTCCTTACGCTTGCAAGGTCATAGCCCTTATGATATTTAACATCAACACGCTTGCCTTTGTAATAATACAACCTTTTATCATTAAAAGTTGCCGTAACCTTTGAGTTTTTAAGTTGAGAAAATCTACCCTTCCACAAAATTTTATTAGCAGAATGAGAGCATATCTCTCTTATTTTTTTGGTATTATTTGCTCTAACAACATCGTTAACATACAAAAAATCAGACAACAAATTCTCCTTTAGCGGCAAACCTTCTCTCTGAAGAACAACAAACACCTTATCCCTGATAAACGCATCTGTTATATTTATCCTGCTAACCTTCTGTTTTGAAGAGTTATAGTAAACAGGTATATGGACAGTGGCAATGTTGCCTGCCATATCTTCTGCATAGATATCTGTTGAATAATCCTTAAGTTTCGATAGCGGATAGGTGAAAAAAGCCATATAGACATGCTTATTGCCAAAAATATTCTCTGCAGGATAAGCCTTAAACCTTTCTAACTTGCCATCATGCCTGACACCTAAGAACACATCTTTTAGATCTTTATCCTTTGCATAGAACACAGCTAAAGCAGTTCCGCCTATTCTAATTCTTCCAGTTCCACTCAAAAGTATAACCTGCGGCGGTGTTGAATCAACAACAACGGGAAAACTGACAACCTTTTCAAAACCGTTAAAATAGTTATTCTTACTGTAATCTTTGACAACAACAACAAATGTTGCACTGCCTTCTGGAATAGCCTTGTTTGTTTTAAAATTTAGGTCAAACTCCTTGACAAAATTATCTGAGAACTCCTTTTTTGCAAGGGTTATAGTCGTATTCATGGCAACAAGCTTAACTTCTATGCTTCTGATGCCTGCATTTTTATCAGAAACATGGATCTTTATCTCTTTATTTGCAGAAAAGTAATCCTTTGGACTATAAACAGTTATAGATATGCTATTCTTTTTTATTAAAGGCGTATATTGATAGATAAAATAACCCAACGCAATAAGAAATATAAGAAGACCAAGAACCCTTCCTTTACGCATCTTTATCCTCCATTATCAACTTAAGGTTGCTTTTTGAACTCTTAATTCCCTTTATCTTTAGACCGTCTATAAGTTTCATAACATCTGTTCTGTCAACGATATTCCCCTTTACAAAGGCATAAATCTGAGAATCTTTTTTAAACTGCTTACCCAAACCCTTCAAAAACGAAAAACTCTCACATAAAAACACCAGGATGGCTATAAAAAATAGGGCTTTTGTAAGACCAAAGGCAAAGCCAAGCAGTTTATCAAGCCAGCCCAATTCTATCTTCTGAAGTATAGAAGAGATAACATGACCGATAAAAAGAAGAACAAGATAGACAGCAATAAAAACAATAAAAAACCCAGATGCATAGGCAACCGCAGGCGTAACTGTAAGATGTCCTGCTATGTAATGACCAACGCTTTTTCCAAACATATTGGAAGCAAAAACACCCAAAACCAAAGCGGCAAGTCCAAATACTTCCCTAATTATGCCCCTTATTATGCCTCTTATTGCCAAAACAAGTATAAAGATACCAAACGCTATATCAATTACACTCATTCTTTTCTACTCTAATAGTCTTAAAGTTGGTATATATAACCATTCCCACCTTAAAACCCTTAGGCTTTCTCAAATTCTTAACAAAAGTATAATCTATATCTACCTTCTCTCCATCTGCAGCCTTTGTCCTGCATGCAACCTGTTTGGCTGCCTTGATTTTAACATCATCTGAGACATCTTTCAACTTTGACGGCAACTTTAATACAAGATGTGCCGAAGGCCTATTTTTTGCATGAAACCATAGGTCATTTTTTGAAGAAAGCTTTAAGGCAACTATATCATTCCCCCTTGCATTCTTTCCTACATAGGCATCAAAACCTTCAATCTTGATGCGCTCATACGGTTCAAATTTAACCCTTTTTCGTTTAACATGCTCCTTTATAACACCTTCGTTTATTGCTATATTTCTAACATCTTCAAGCTCATCGTAATTTGAAGCCCTTTCTAAGTCAAATATCAGCTGTTTTAGGAATTCTATCTCCATTTCTGTCTCTTTCATTCTATTTTTTACTATTTTAACGCTATTTTTGGCTTTTTTATATCTCTTAAAATAGTATTGAGCATTGTCAAATAGATTCAAGTCAGGATTCAGTGGAATCTTCAAAGTAGAAGAAGTGTATATATCTTCAATCTCAACAAAATCCTTATACTTAACATCCAGATTCGGATTAGCCAACAGGTTTTCTGCATATATCCTGTATTTATCAAAATCTTCTGCGCCCTTTAGCTCTCTGTCTATCTTATCAAGCCTTCTTTTTAAAGAGTTCAATCGCCTTTTTAAAACCCTTAACAGATTGTTCTTTGCATTCTCAAATTCCTGTCTCTCTGGCTTTAAAACAAAAAGATCAAACAGAAATTCATCATCAACCCTTATCCCACCTTCAAAAAAACAGAACGGATAGACATCCTTACCGTATTTACACAGCTCAAACATTCCCTTATCAAATATACTTCTCAATCTTATTACAAACTCAACAAATTCTTCTTTCGATTTAATAAGCCTTCTCAATCTAAGGCCAAAACCCAAAATATCTTCACCATACTTATATTTTTTTAGCAAAATCTCCACATCATCTTTGAGTAAATCAGGCATATCAACAGCAGGAAATTCGTAAACCTTTTTGGGTTGTATTCTATCTGCAGAATACCTAAAGGCATGCAGGATAACACCTTCGTCGTTTGTAAGGATAGCGTTTGTGTTTCTGTCCATTATCTCAAAAATCAGGTTAAACCTATTCACAATATTGCCACGCATATCTTCAAAAACAAAACTTGCAACCCTTTCTGAGAAGCTCTGCTTTACATCTAAAAGCTTACATCCCAAAAGCTTTTTCTTCAAAAAGGAAAAGAATGCAACATCGTCCTTTTTTCTTTTGGCGTATCTTTTATTGAAAGGATAAATAAATCCGTTATTTGACGATAGATTAACAAATAGAAAAAAATCGCTATCTTTAAAACCAAAACTAAAAAGCGAAGCCGTATGAATGGTGATAGAACTTATACGCTTATTTAAAAAAAGCCTTTTGCTTTGCTCTATGGCGTATTTAAAAAGGTAATGATTCATGACAAGAAAAGAAAAGGCAGCTTGCGCTACCTTCTCTTCATCATCTTAAGGCGTTTAAGCAGTTTCTTGCGAGCAGCTAACAGCTTCTTCTTCCTTCTCTCGCTGGGCTTTTCGTATCTCTCTCTTTTCTTAATCTCAGAGAGAATCCCAGCCCTTTCGCACTGCTTCTTGAATCTTTTGAGAGCCTCTTCAAAGCTCTCATTCTCACCGACGATAACGCCTGGCAATAAAATCACCCCGCTTTCAACAGTTTTATTTCATCTTTTAATTCTATTAAAAAAAATTCATCGGGTCAACATCAAAATGAATTCCATCCTTAAAACCCACACTCTCCCTGATAATCGATACATCCTTTAAGATAGACAAACTCTTAACAATAAGATGATACCTATATTTATTTCTCAATTTAAAAATCGGACATTTTGTCGGGCCTGCAATATTAAGCTTATCTTCCAACTTCTTCTTTACATCATCAATCAATTTATAAGCTGCATCCATCTTTCTTTTTTCTGAAACTATCCTTATAATTCTGCTAAACGGCGGATAGATAAAAGCCTTTCTTGTTCTTATCTCTTCTTTTAAGAAGGATTCAAAATCGTGATTTTCGATGTATTCCTTAAATGGCGGACTGTCCGATGCAGTCTGAATAATCACCCTTCCAGTCTCCCTTCTGCCACTTCTGCCAGCCGTTTGGATAATTAGCGATAAGGCTCTTTCTGTTGCTCTAAAGTCTGGCATAACAAACAGAGATTCAAGTTCAGCTACAACAACAAGGCCTATCTTTGATATATCATGACCCTTTGAAAGCATCTGAGTGCCAACAAGTATATCTATCTCGCCATTTCTTAAAGAGTTTATAATCCTTTCAAATTCACCCTTTTTTGAAGTTGAATCTCTGTCGAAACGCTCTATTCTTTTATCAGGAAAAAGTGATTTTAATGTCTCAACAACCTTCTGAGAACCAACGCCACGAATAGATAAATTAGCAGAACCACACTTTGGACAGCAAGAAGGAATATCAAACCTTGCTTCACACCAGTGGCATTTTAGCAAGTTATCTTCCTTGTGATATGTCAAAGAGACACTGCAGTTTGGACATAAGAAAACATAACCACAATCTTCACAAACCATATATTCGGCAAAGCCCCTTCTGTTGACCAAAACGGCAACGGTTTTGTTCTCTTTTAGCGTCTCTTTTATGGCATCAATCGTATAATCATTAAACATCTCATTGGATTCTAACTTAGTAAATTCAACCTTTGGCAAATCCAATTCCATAACCCGTTTTGTAAGCCTAAACAATTTAAACTTTCCTTCTTCTGCTTTGTAAAAACTTTCCACCGATGGCGTGGCAGAACTCAATATAACGGGAATATTAAACCTTTTTGCCCTGTATATGGCTATGTCTTTAGCGTTATAGGTTGGCTCAGTCTCCTGCTTATACGACTCGTCGTTTTCTTCATCAACAACCACTATCCCAACATCAGAGAAATTGACAAACACGGCAGACCTTGTGCCTATAAGGATTCTTTTTTTTGAATTGTTAAACTCAAGCCAATTTAAGAATCGCTGTTTTGGTGTTAATCTCGAATGGATAATGCTTATTAGGTTTTCATCAAATCTCCCTTTAAAAATCTCAATATACTGCGGCGTCAAAGCTATCTCAGGCACAAGGACAATAGCCTTTTTATCGCTTTTTAAAACCTTCTCAATAAGCCTAAGATAAACTTCCGTCTTGCCAGAACCAGTAACACCAAAAATCAGATTCACACTGAAACTGTCAAGGTTTATACCTTCAACAATTCTATTTTGCTCTTCTGTCAATTTAAATGGACTTGAATTTATGCAAACTTCAACATTCTGCTTTTCTAATGCTATATCTTCAAAAGTTAAAAAGAATCTCTTTGGTAGCGAGCTTCTCAAAAGCAAACCTTCATAGCTTAGATAGTAAAACGAAAAGAACTTAAGCGTCTCAATAAACTCTTCACTCAAAACAGCTTTATCATCAAGCACATCAAGGATCTCTTTTGTCTCATATTCGGGTTTTTCGCTTTCTCTCCATACGACACCGATACGCTTCTTTGATTTAAAATCAACAACAACCCTTCTGCCTATCTCTATCTTCTGTTTGGATTCATATACAAAGCCACCATTTATAGCCAAAGGAAAAAGGACATAATAGTAAAACATCTATAGCATCTTTAGTTTACAAACCGTGCACAGTTCACCAAATGTAGGATAGCCGCAATTTTTACAGAAGTTTGCCACCTTTTCTTTTTTCTCTTCCAAAATCGGCAGCATATTTTTCAAAAAACCCTGATAAAAGTCTATCTTCGTTCCCGGTGATTCATACTCTATAGCATTGAGATGTCTCTTATATTGACTGAATGTTGCACCCTTGCTAAACGGACAGCTTATCTCAAGATAGTCTATCTTTCTAAAAAAGGCATAGACGGCAGTTTCAAACTCCGTCAATCTCCACATCGGCTTTGCCTTTTTTAATAACCCATTTTCGCTTGGAAGTAAGGGTTTCTGGTCTTGCAAATACTCAATCTTCCAATGCAGCGTATTTGAAAATAGTCTGCTTGTCTCATCATCTAAATTATGCCCTGTCAATAAAACATCAAACCCACCATCTAAACCAACCTTATTAAAATAATAACGCTTAATCTGACCACATATCGCACACGGCACTTTTCTTGTCTTTTTAACAACTTCAGGTATAGCTATGCCTTCTTTTTTCAAATCGACAATATTAAGACCTACACCCTTCAATTCAGCAAATGCCTTAACCTTCTCTTCTGCTGCATCGCTAAAATTATCGATACCCAAGTTGATAAACAGGCCTTCAACATTATAACCAAGTTCAATCAAGGCATCCCAAAGCGCCATCGAATCCTTACCACCCGATACGGCAATAAGAAGCCTATCCTTCTTTGAAAACATCTTAAACTGCTTTATGCCCTTTGTAATCTGCCTGTAAAAAAACTCAAGAAAACAGTCTCTGCAGAAGGCAGCGTTGTGGCTTTTTAGTTCAACTTCGGCTTCTTTTTTGCATCTTATACACTTCATCCCTTTGAATAGACCACCTTAATCGTTATCTTTTTATCTTGCCTTAACACAACATCACGGGTAAGCAGTTTATCGTTATCTATAACAAGCACTTCCATCGGCAGAAAACCCAATCTCTTTAAAATCTTACCCACAGCAACAGGCGTATCAAACTTAAATATTTTACCTTCAACGCTTACTTCAACCATAGCAGCAATAATTTTTCAAAAGCTTTGCATAAAGTCAAATTTTTTTGCTTGAATATGAAAAATTTATATAATGTAAAAGATGTGTTCGTTTGTTGAAGTGCTATTGCTTTTATCAATTATACTGGTTTTGGTTGAATTCATACTAACAACAGGCGGTATATCAGCATTTGCTGGCCTTGTATCTTTCTTTATGGCTTTAGCCTTAATCTTTATCATGAAACTCAAGATACCGCCACTGTTTTTAGAGATCACCATTCCAGCGTTTATTGTCCTTTTTATTTTAAGCATCGTTGTCATAATACTTGCATACAAAGCCCAAAAACAGAAACCTATCATTTCAGACAAACCAATGTTGAATAAGACAGGCATCTGCACAAAGACGATAAAACCCAACGGATACGGTCAGGTTGAGATAGATGGCGAAATATGGGAAGCAACTTCAGATGAAGAGATAAAAAAGGGTGAGAAAATAAAGGTAATTGAGCAAAACTCTTTAAAATTAACGGTAAGAAAAGGAGAATAAAAGATGTTTACATTTGTAATTGTTGCGATAGTGCTTGTCATTCTTTTAACATCGATAAGAATAGTGAAGGAATATGAAAGAGCCGTAATATTCAGACTTGGACGCGTCGTCGGAGCAAAAGGACCAGGCATATTCTTCCTATGGCCTATTATTGATACGATGGTAAAGGTTAATCTAAGGCTTATAACCGTTGAGATACAGCCGCAGGATGTTATAACAAAGGACAATGTAACGATAAAAATCAGCGCTGTTGTATATTTTAAAGTTGTCGATCCTGTAAAAAGCGTCATTCAGGTAAACAACTACTTTTATGCAATTGAACAGCTTGCACAGACAACACTTAGAAGTGTATGCGGTCAGATGGAATTGGATAAACTGCTTTCAGAAAGGGAACATGTAAATGCCCAGATACAGTCAATATTGGATAAACACTCAGACAGCTGGGGTGTCAAGGTTACACTTGTCGAACTAAAACAGATAGATTTACCACAGGATATGCAGCGTGCAATGGCAAGGCAGGCAGAAGCAGAAAGAGACAGAAGAGCAAAGATAATCAGCGCAGAAGGTGAGTATCAGGCAGCACAAAAACTCAAAGAAGCAGCCCAGATTATTTCAGAGTATCCACAAGCCTTACAGCTTAGATATCTACAAACCCTAAACGAGATATCAGCCAAAAACAATACAACGACAATTCTACCGATACCGTTGGACTTACTTAGAAATATATCCCAGAAAGAGTAAATTTAGCTTAACTTTTTAAAAAATTTTTATATAATTTGCACATGGAAAATATACGGGAAGACCCTTACATAGAACAGCTACGCTTTATAGCTTCAAAACTCAACAGCAAGATATACTTGGTCGGCGGTGCGATAAGGGATATATTTCTAAACAGACAGGCAAACGATTACGATTTTGTCGTATTTGGAAACCTAAAGAGATTAGCCAAAGAAGTCTCATCTCGCTTCTTATGTAAATACATTCTCTATGAGAAAAAACTCAAAACATACAGGGTATTCTGCAGGGCAAAAACAATCGACCTATCCGAACCAAGAGCGCAAACCATAGAAGAAGACCTAAAAAAGAGAGATTTTACGATAAATTCAATGGCTGTCGATTTAGATTCTTTAAAGTTAATAGACCCATTGGGTGGCAAGAAGGATTTAAAAAAGGGTATAATCAGGATAAATTCAGACAAAGCTATAGATGATGACCCACTAAGGATTTTGCGCGGGTTTAGACTTGCAGCAACATTCAGATTTGATATAGAAGCTCAGACAGTTACGCTATTTAGGGATAAGGTTAAACTTCTCAAAACAATATCACCAGAGAGAATAACAGAAGAACTAAAGCTACTCTTTCTTCTAAACGAGACATTCACATACCTTTTGATTATGGATAGGGTTGGTGTTATAGACACACTGTTTGAAGACCTTACCCTTACAAATGCCTGTATTCAAAGTTCAAAGCACCTTTTTGATGTTAAAACGCACTCATTAAGCGTGTATAACTACATAGAATGGGCGCTAAACAGACTTGAAAGGGTGATTGGCAAATCCTTTAAAAAATATCTCATACATTACACAATGGAGAAGGAAACCTTGCTTGTTGCCTTCAAACTTGCAGCTTTATTTCACGATGCGGCAAAGCCGTTCTGCAAAATTGTTGTTGATGGCAATGTAAAGTTTCCAATGCATGAGATAGAAAGTGCAAAGCTGTTTGAAAAGTATGCAAAGATATATCCGTTTGGCAGAAAAATATCAAAGTTGACAAAGTTTTTCATAGAGAAGCACATAGAACCAGCCAATCTATACAAAGCGTGGAGTTTAAACGAATTGGAAGAACTTAATAAAGTAAACTTTTTTATCAACTACGGTGAGAATGGCATTGATTTGCTTATCTTTGCGCTTGCAGACACACTTGCAAAGGGTAAGATAAGTGCATCAAAAAGGGAAGTTTATATAATGTTTTTGCAGGAGATGGCAGATTATTACTACTCCATAGAGAAAAAATTAAAAGAAAAACCCATCTTACCAGCCGAAGAGATACTAAAACTATACCCATCACTTGATAAGAAAAAGCTCAAACCAATACTAACAAACATCAAAAAACTCCAGATAGCAAATGCAATAAAAAGCAAAGAAGAAGCAATCTCCATTGTCAAGAAGATGATTTAGCACACCTTTTAGGAACAGGTTTTGCTAAAATTTATACAGAATGACGATGGAGGGCAAAAAGATGAAAAGATGGCTGATTCCTGCTTTGGCTTTGGCTTTAACATACGGTTGCACAACATCAAGCGTTGAGAGAAGATATGCAACGATGCCAGAATATGTAAAAGAGCAACCAGCCATACACCAAACACCCATCCATCATGAAGGCTCTTTGTGGAATAGCTCATCGGATAATCTATTTGCCGATATAAAAGCAAAACACGAAGGAGACATCTTGACAATAATCGTAAGCGAGACAGCAGCCAGCAAATATAGCTCAAATATAAAAACATCAAGAAGCTCTTCAGCAAAAAGTGGCCTGACAACACTGTTGGGTTTTCAAAACCGTATTTTAAACAAATTTGATGCCACTGCAGGCGAAGGCGGACTGTTGGATACATCATCATCCAGCAAATTCAACGGAAACGGCAAAGAAGAAGTCAATCACGAATTAACGGCAACAATAGCAGCAAGGGTCATAAAGGTTCTACCAAATCATAAGCTCTTCATAAGAGGAGAAAAACAGATCTACACAAACGGCGAAGAGAATACACTTATCATAACGGGTATCGTCGATGAGTATCAGATATCATCAGACAACACAATAGATTCTCAATATATCTCTGATGCAAAAATCTTCTACAACGGCAAAGGAATCGTAAGTTCAACAAGAAACGAAGGATGGGTCGCAAAACTGTGGCAGCTTATAAGACCATTCTAAGGAGCAAAAAGCCATGTTGAAAAAAGCAATGTTGGTTATCTTCATTCTTTTAATGATAATTCCTAAATCTCAAGCATTCGAAGTAAAGATAAGGGATTTAACAAATGTTGTTGGCGTCAGATACAATCAACTTGTCGGATATGGTCTTGTTATCGGACTTGCAGGAACAGGCGACAGTTCAAGCGAATACTTTACCATCAAATCAATAGCAAATTCTCTCAAGAAGTTTGGTATAACACTACCACAAAGCGCAATACAAAGCATAAAACCAGACAATATAGCTGCCGTTATGGTTACAGCAACACTGCCACCTTTTGCAAAACAGGGAGATAGGATAGATGTAACCGTATCATCCATAGGAGATGCAGACAGCATTCAAGGTGGAACACTTGTTATGACACCACTTTTAGGCCCTGATGGTAAGGTGTATGCGGTTGCTCAAGGCCCAATCTCCATAGGTGGATACAACACAGGAAACGGCGGAACAAAAGTCAGAAAAAATCATCCAACAGTAGGCAGAATCCCAAATGGTGCAATAGTGGAAAATCAGGTTGATGTAAATATAAACTCAAAGGATAGTTTTATCCTTGCCTTAAAAAATCCAAGCTTCATAATGGCAGAAAGAATCGCAAAGACGATAAATAGCTTCTATAGAAGACATATCGCCTTCCCTACAGATGGTGGAAGCATAAAGGTTATTGTCCCAGATCTATACAAAGGCAATGTCGTTGAGTTAATCTCTCAGATAAACCAGCTTTCCGTAAACAAAGAATCCGAACCTGTCGTTGTTTTAGACGAAAAGACTGGAACGGTTGTCGTTGGTGGCGATGTAACAATAGAACCCATAAGCATCTCTCACGGCAATCTAACCGTAACAATAACAAGCACAAAGGAAGTATCCCAGCCCAACCCATTAGCCAAAGGTAAAACCACCACAATCACAAACAAAAATGTTAAAGTAAGCGAAGGAAAAGGCAAATTCCTAACATTCCCAAAGGGAGCAACGGTATCTGATCTTATTCAGGCTTTAAACAAAGCTGGTGCAACACCACGAGATATGATGTCTATATTTCAAGCAATAAAAGCAGCAGGCGCATTAAACGCAAAACTGGAGATGATGTGATGATAGCAGCTGGCAGAACGGATATGTTTATACCGATAAAAAATAAGATAGAAAATGTTGAAAATCTCTACAGGCTTAAAAAAGCATGCAGGTCATTTGAAGCTTTATTCATATCCCAGTTGCTTAGCGAGATGGAAAAAACCGTCCCAGAAGACCCAATCGTAAAAAACAATGCAGCAAATTCCATGTATAGATTCATGTATATAAACGCATTAAGCAAAAAGATATCGGAAACTTCGCCATTTTCTATAGCTACAACCCTTTTTGATTCGCTAAAAGATTACTTAACATACAAAACAAGAATACCAAAGAAACTAAACAGAGAACCAATAAAGCTAAACAACAAGATAAACTTCAAACCCATAAACGACAAAAAGCTCAAACCCATCAATAAAAAAATGGAATTAATAGAAAAAGCCGTTGATGAAGCATCAAAGAGATACCACATACCCAAAAAGTTGATATTCAGCATTATAAAAGCCGAATCATCATTCAATCCAAAGGCAATATCAAAAGCAGGAGCAATTGGTCTAATGCAGCTTATGCCACAGACAGCCTTAGAACTTGGTGTAAAAAATATCTGGGATATAAGGGAAAATATACTGGGCGGCACAAAATACTTAGCAAAACTGATAAACGAATTTAAAGATTACAAAAAAGCTATAGCAGCCTACAATGCAGGGCCTGGTAATGTTAAAAAGTATAACGGCATTCCCCCGTTTAGGGAGACTCAAAATTATGTCAAAAAAGTTCTTGCCTATCTTAACTCAAAATACTAAAGTTTTAAGCGTTTTAGCCGATTAAGGTAGGTAAGAAGAGAAGAAGGAGGTGTCAGGATGAAAATAGATGCATACCTAAGCGGGGTCTTAGACAAATACATCAAACAGTCAAAAACAGAGCAAACAAAGAAGATTGATATAAAAGAAGAGAAAAACGAACAGCAGACTCAAACAGGTGAACTTGATAAGGTTGAGATATCTAAAGAAGCAAAGCTTTTAGCAGAACTGCAGGATGACTCATCTTCCCAGGCAGAGAAGATAGCAAGAATAAAAGCCCAGATAGAAAACGGCACATACAAACCAAACATCGACGAGATAGCAAAATCCATCCTAAAGGAGTGGAAAGGTGAATGATGCCGTATTGTGCCAATTAAAAGATATACTTACGCATTTAATCGAAGGCTACGATAAAATGATAGATATCGCAAAAAAAGAGAGAATCTATTTAGTAGAAGTTGACAGCGACAAGATGGCAGAAGTAATCCAGCAGAAAGAGAGAGTAATAGACGAACTTTTAAGAACAGAAGAAAGCCTTAAACAACTGCTTGATATGCATAATGTTGACAGCATAAACGAGTTTCTATTCTTCGCTTCAGAGAACAACTTTGTTGACGATATCAGGGTTCTAAACGGCAAACTTCAAGAGAAGATAAAAGAGTTTAGAATAAAAGAAGAAGTCAATAGAATGATAGCAACAGAGCATCTAAAATTCTTCAACGGCCTTCTGAATATCTATGCAAATTTAATAACAGGAGAAAATTACAACAAAAACGCAACAAGAAACATTCAGGCAAATATAATGAGTGTAAGGGCATAAAAATGCCAACAATTTTTGATGCATTAAACATCGGCGTAAGCGGATTATATGTTAGCAAAGCAGCGGTAAATGTTATAGGCAATAATGTTGCAAATGTAAATACACCAGGATACAGCAAGGAGAGAGTTGACATACTGCCTTCAATGCCGATGTTATCATACGCTGGCGTATTTGGAACAGGCGCAAAGATAACACAGGTTATAAGTCTTAGAAATACACTTATAGATAAAAGGGTAAGAACGGCCAATCAGGAGATGAGCTACTACCAGAAGCTAAATTCAACACTTGATGAGATTCAAAGCGTATTCAACGAAGAAAATGGTGTTGGCTTAAAAGGTGCAATGGAGGAGTTCTTCAACGCATGGCATGCTTTAAGCCTAAATCCAGACCTTGAAACGGCAAGGCAACAGGTTATAGAAAAGGGTTTAACACTTTCCAAAGCCATAAAAGACGCAAACTTCTCTCTAAATCAGATAAGAAACAATTTAGATGATCAGGTTCAGTCAACGGTTATAGAGATAAATTCTATATCAAAAAGAATAGCTCAACTAAATTACGAAATCAAAAAAGCAGAACTTGGCGACAAAGACCATGCAAACACATTAAGAGACGAAAGAAGCGTATTATTAGAAAAGCTTTCAACGCTGGCAAATGTAACAATCCTGGATAATGCACCAGATAAAAACACAAAATCAGAGATGACAATCTTGCTTGGTGGAATGCCTATTGTATCAGGTAAAGATTACAACGAAATCAGTGCAGAGAAACTAAAGGGTTCACAGTATTACAAGGTGTATTTTGTTGATCCTTCTGGTTCAAAAACCGACATAACAAACAGGATAAAAAACGGCACACTGGGAGCAACGATATATCTAAGAGATAAAGTGATACAAAAATATCAAGAAAAGATTGACGATATAGCAAAAACACTTATTCAGGAGATCAACAAAATACACTCACAGGGAGCAGGACTTACAGCATATTCTCAAGTTGAAGGTGTATATACAGCAGACCCTTATGCATCGTTAAGTATTCCTAAAGCCACAGGGCTTGACATAGCAGTAAAGACAGGCTCATTCAAGGTTAAAGTAATAGATTCTCAAAATAACGAAGTGGGAGTTTTTACAATACCCGTCAATGGCGATGATCATATACAGCAGAAGGATACAACAGATGAACACTCCATAATAAAAAGATTCAACAACATTATGCAGGGATACGCACAGATGAGCATCTCACCAGCAGGCAATGTGCAGATAAAGGCTGAAAATGGATACAAGTTTGCCTTTACATACGATTCTTCCAACTTTCTTGCGGCTGTTGGCATAAACACATTCTTCACAGGACATGACTCTTCGGACATAAACATAAACAGGGTTCTTCAAAACGATCCAAGTAAGATAGCAGCAGGAAAAACACTTGATCCAGGCGATAGCTCAAATGCAGAAGCGATTGCTCAGGTGCAGCTTAGCAAAGTAATGGTAAACAACACGCAAACAATAGACGAATACTACAACGCATTCTTAGGAACAATAGGCTCAACAAAACAGAGATATGACGAGATATACAAGGCAAAGCAAGCCATATACCAGCAACTTAAAACAACGCAACAATCCCAAGAAGGCGTATCCTTAGACGAAGAAGCAGCCAATCTAATCAAGTTTCAAAGGGTCTATCAGGCAAACGCACACTTTATCTCTATTGTTGATAAGATGACAGAAACACTTATAAACATGGTATAAAAAGGTGAAGCAATGAGAATCACCGACAACATCTTATTTAACGACTTTCTTTACAACATAAATAAAATTAACGAAAAAACATACATAAACAACAAGAAGATGGCAAGCGGCAAAAGACTTCTCGATTTAGCAAGCGATCCAATCTCTCTATCTAAGGTTTTATCTTTGAAAGATATAAACCTAAGATTTGAACAGTACACGACCAATATAAATTCAGCCACAGCTTATCTGAATGCAGAAGATACAGCACTATCAACGGCAGATGATCTTCTGCATAAGGCAGGAACCCTGCTTGTTGATGGAGCAAACAGCATAAACAACGACCTTGCAAGCCGAACGGCTATCGCAGAAAACTTAGATTCGATAAAAGATGAACTTATCGATGCGGCAAACACAATATTTCAGGGCAAATATCTCTTCTCTGGCACAAAGACAGACACAAAACCCATTCAAAATATACAAAACGAAGCAACGATAATAGATATAACAAAAGACAGCAGCATAAAGGATATAAAGATAACGGCAGATGAAAGCTTCAAAGATATAAATCAACTTGATACGGGAAATTATCATGTATCCATAGAAAATGGCAAACTAAAGGTATGCGAAGGCGACTGCTCAGATCCCAAAAACATTATACCGATAGATATGAATTCTTCAGACGAATCAGATGTTGACGGAAACCAACTGGCAAACTTTATAGACTTAAATAACCCAAAGGTTAAAGAGAAAATCCTAAACAACGACTGGATAGATACAGGCAGAGGACTAAAAATAAAAATAGAACTTTCAAGTCCAAATACCGATATAAACTCTCTCAATGCATCTTTAACGGTAAATTACAAGGCAGGCGGAAAAGACGAATATGTAGGAAACGAAGGCAAGAGAAACATAGAATACTCAGACAAACTTACAAGCCCAATAAACATAACGGCAAAGGATATTTTCAAACCAACAAATCAGACACTGACAAGCAACAACGAACTCATTGACAAGACAACCAACGACCCGATGACCGAAAGTTCAAAGCTAACAGACCTTGACTTGCCAGCTGAGTTAAAAGAAGCCCTGCAAAAAACGGCACTATCAATAGGATACAACCTTAAAGCAGGAGATGAAATTCACATAAACGGAACAGACCACGACGGCAATCTGGTAAAAGGCACATACACAGTATCGGCTGGATCAGATCTAAACAGCTTACTTGACTTTATCAAAGGATTGGACTCAACAGAAGTGCTTGATACAAACAAATCCTTCAAAACATACAACAGCGATCCAATAACATCTGCAACAACGCTTAGCACGATAAACGATGCAAACATTCAAAATGCCATAGGTTCAACACTTGTTATAAAGGGATTTAAGCATGACGGAAGTTCAGCAGTAGCAAGCATATCACTTAACGCAACAACAACCATAGGATCAATAGCATATGCCATCTCAACCACATTTGGAGTAAAAGCATACACAAGTCATGGCAAAATAGAGATAGAAGACAACACAAGCGGCGATAGCAGTCTAAAGGTTTACGCATTTACAAAAAATAGCAAAATACCCATATTCGGCAGTTTCATAGAGACTTCAAAAGGTGGAAGTGGCGGCTTTAAAAACATCGAAGCAAAGGTTGAAAATGGCCAGATAGTTCTAAAAGATAGAAGGCCTTCAGATAGCAGATTTGATGTATCGTTTTCAATCACAGATTCATCAGGAAACACAAAGCCCAACATCTTTGGCGTATTCAATACAACAGTGCTTGGCAAAGGCGTTGATACATTCAAGGCTTTAAGAGATGCAAGTTATGCCTTAAAGAACCCTTATTCCTTAAACCAGATAAGCAAACCCACAAACTGGAAGGATATATCAACATTTACTCCCACACTTACAGGCAGATATCTTGGCGATAAGAACGATCAATGGACGGTAAAACTTGCAAAAGTTGGCAGTGGAACGGCAAATCACACCGCTATATCCAGAGATCAGATAGAAGATGTTGCAAATTCCTTATCCGATGGAATATCAAAAACTGTCGGCATCTTTCAGATAACAGACGAAGAAGGCAAAAATATTGCGATTGTCGGATTAACGGTAAGCAAAAACAACGGCAAATACTCATATACCATAAAAACAAAAACACCGTCCGATCCAGACAAAAAGATAGACTTCTCAAAGATCTCATCAATAGATGAGATAAACGGAACGGTTATATATTCAAGGACGGCAAAAGGATTTACATCGGCATCATCTGTGGCAGATTCACTTATCAACAATATGACAAACATTGTTATTCAAACAAAAAATCCAGACGGTTCAGGCAATTTTACTGGCGAAGTAAACGGAACAGCAGGTGTAAAATTAAACTTAACACCACCCAAAACTTCAGATGCACCTGCCATCATAGAAATAGGCGACAGTTTCTCTTTCAAGCTAACAAACACCATACAGCAAGCATTAGGTAAGGTCAAATCCGCGTTAGACCAGCTATTAGCAAACCGTTCAATCATAGGTGCAAGGACAAATAGATTCCAGCTTGCCGAAGAGAGAATAAGCTACATAAAGCTTTCAAACGATAAAACCATATCTGAACTCGAAGATGCAAATGTAGCCGATGTATTTTCAGAATTCAAACGCAATCAGATAGTAATGCAGGCAACATTGGAAGTCGGTTCAAAACTAACAAGCCAAAATCTGTTTGATTACTTAAGATAGGTTATCCTTGACTTTATTGGTAAATAATCTTACAAAATAGTTATGGTTAATCTGGAAGGGTTAGAGAATTTTGTTAACCAAACATTTCTAAGCGTCTCTGTAAAAAATATACTTATTGCACTTGTTGTATTATTCTTTCTTCTCTTCACAAAGAAGATAGCAACAACGATTATCATAAAATATGCAACATCATTGGCAAGAAAAACAAAAACCAAGATAGACGATGAGTTAATAGAGATAGTAAAACCACCTTTAAGCTCATTCCTTACAACTTTATGCTTCTATATCGCCTTTCTGATATTAAATCTCCCATACAAATACAACGCTGCTGCCTTTAAGATACTTCTTTCGTTTGCCATATTTGATGCAAGCTGGGCTCTCTATAGGGCAGAAAATATATTCTCGCGCAGCATGGAAGCCTTCTTTAGGAAGAAAAACTCAGAGATAGGTTTAAGCTTTGTCCCATTCTTTAATAAATTTATAAAAACAACAGTAGTGGTCGTGGGGTTTGTGCTGATAATCCAGCTGTGGGGATACAACATAGGCGCAATCATAACAGGCTTGGGCATTGGTGGTTTGGCTGTTGCTTTGGCTGCCAAAGATACACTTGCAAATATGTTTGGCGGATTGACGATTATTTTAGATAGGCCGTTTAAGTTAGGCGATTGGGTAAAGATAGGTGATGTCGAAGGCATTGTTGAAGATATAGGATTTAGAAGCACACGCATCAGGACATTTGAAAAATCCTTAATAAGTATGCCAAATTCCGTCATTGCAAACACGGCTATTGAAAACTTCTCAAGAAGGGGCATAAGAAGAATTACCTACAAAATCGGCATAACATACGATACGCCACCGAACAAGGTAAAAGAAGCCGTCGAGAGAATAAGAGAGATGCTTATAAATCATCCAGATATTTCAAAGGATGCAACGCTGCTTGTCTATTTTACAGAATTTGCGGATAGTTCTTTAAATATTTTTGTTTACTGCTTCACAAACACGGCTGTCTGGGATAGCTACTTAAGGATTAGAGAAGATGTAAACCTAAAAATTATGAGAATCATGGAAGATTTAGACATAGAATTTGCATTCCCGTCAATGTCTGTCTATATAGAAAAGAATGTTAAACCAAGCTAAAGCAAATGTTATAAATGGCACAAAAAACGGATTTAAAGTCTCAATAAAACTTATAAAGGTTATCATCCCATTTTACATAATCGTTGACCTTGTTGCGCATACGCAGGCTGCAAACACCATAGGTAATCTTTTGGCACCCTTTATGAAACCGTTTGGACTAACAGGCAAAATGGCCGTTGCACTAATCAGCGGTTATCTTGTAAATCTCTATGCAGCAATCGCATCATTGGTTCCACTTAATCCAACATGGCAACAGATAACGATAATAGGTTTAATGACGGGTATATCACACAACCTTATCGTTGAAGGTGCTATTCTTCACAAGACAGGCACAAACGCAGCATTTACGATAACATTCAGGATAATTGTATCGTTAATAGCAGGTTTTTTATTAAATCTATTTTTCAAGGCGGCATATGGATAGTGCTTTAGTTCATGCTGCTATAGGAAGCCTAAAGCTTTCGGTCAAGCTTATTCTTATAATTGTCCCATTGATGATAGCTTATGAATTTTTAGAAAACAGCAAAACTTTTAGAAAAATCCTTGATGCTTTGCATGTTATACTGAAACCACTTGGTTTTTCAAAAGATGCAAGTGTATCAATGCTTGTTGGAATATTCTTAGGTATCACTTATGGTTCTGGTATTCTGCTTGCACAAAGCGAAAAGAATAGACTTACAAAACTTGACATACTGCTTACGGCTGTCTATCTGTCAATGTGCCATGCTGTAATTGAAGATACGCTTCTGTTTGTTGCAATAGGCGGAAACGGCTTTTACATACTTGGAACACGAATAAT
>CAYTZD010000013.1:0-26946 GCA_964442345.1 uncultured Hippea sp.
CAGTCTCCTGTTTTGAGTATGTTTTTTTCTTGAAGCTGTGTGCCCATCGCACCGTCGAGTATCAGAATCTTCTTGTTAAGTTCTTCCCTAAAATTTCTCATCTACTCCACCCCAAAAATTTTAAGCGGTATCATAAGTGTTCTTTTTACAACACCAAGTGCACCTTTTGCAAGATTTTTAAATGGTATAGGCTTGATGCTTGGGTCATCTATATCACCTTTTACATGAAATGAAAGGCCTGTAAAGCTTTTCTCCTTGCCGCCAATTATCCATCCAACAACAGGTATATTCGATACGATCTTATTTACAGTTGAAAAGGTAATGAATGTTATGTATGCGTCTATTCTATTTTTAAATATATTGTATTCTCCGTATGCAAATACATTTGGATGACCTTCCAATATCAATGGGTTATTCTCTTCTGCTTCGATAATACCCTTTTTTAAATTTAGCTTTCCATAGAATTTTGAATAGCTTATCTCTGACTTTACTAAGCCTTTTGTAAGGCTTGATATTGGGTTGAGAAGCGAGAATATAGCAATAGCCGAAGGTGTGTTGTTGAAACATCCGTTCTTTGCTTTAAATGTTAAATTACCGTAAACTGAATGCAGATCAAAAATGTCTCTTTTTTTGTTGAAGATTATCCCATTGATAAGCATTGAAAGATGCTTGTTGTTGCACTTTGTAATAGCATTCCAGACGGCTTTATCTTTTATATACAGGGTTGTTTTACCTTTTGCTTTTGTGTAATTTAGCTTTGCTACTGTTTTTTTAGAAAAAATATTAATCTTTAAAGCATTAGGGTTATTTAGAAGTTCTATCTTCGTTGTTCCAATAGGTATCTGCATATCTTTGTTTTTCACCGCTAAATCCTTCACAGAAGCAGATGCATTTACAGTATACGGTGGAATTTTTATCCTATATAGAGTTTTTTTCTCCTTAGAAGAAGGCAATTTGTCAAAATCCATAACAAATCTATCTGAGAATAGTTTTAGATTGATGAGATTGTTTTGCGTGTTGAATAATCCATTTGCTGATACTTTATTCGATAGAAGTTCGAATGTTGCACCTTTTAGTATTAGATTTCCGTTTTTTAGAATAGCTGCTGCTTCTATCTTGTTGATAATACCCACCCTTCCCTTCTTTACTGTAAAACTTCCATCTTTAAAGACTATTTTTGAATTCTTTACATTAAAGCCTAAAAAACCCGAAACTATTCCACCAATATTTTCTGGAATCTGAAGGATCTCTTTTAATGAGCCTATATCTAAGTCTTTTGCCTTTGCTTCTAAAGATTCCAGTCTCTTTTTTTCTAAGTCAACAGTGCCTGAAAATACCAGATTTCCTATGCCCTTTAAGGTTAGCTGATACACATTGAGTTTGTAATTATCCAGAAAGGCTTTAAAATTTGTAATTATCTGTCTATGCTCTGTTTGTATGTTGGCTGTCATCTGCGCATTTAGGCGGTTTTTTGTTCCGTTTAGAGTGCCTGTAAGCAACAGTTTCTTGGCAGCAAAAGTATCGGAAAGATTCAATACCCTTCTTTGAAAGTCGTTTATATCTTCTTTTGAAAGCGATATGTTGTAATCTCCATAAAAGCCCAATTCTGGATCTATTGTTAGCTTAAACTGTTTTGTTTTAAGTGTTGAACTTTTAGTAAATGCCTTAAAATTGTTAAATGTTATAGCGACTGTTTCTGTTTTTGGATGCACTATCCTTTTTATTATGATATTACCGTATGTCTTTATGTACCTGTTTGGTATGTTGACATTTTTAAATGAAAATCCTTCTGAAAGTATATTTACCGTAAAGTTGAAGTGCGGCTGTGGCGACCATCTGTATTTAAATATATCTATTTTTGCCTTCAGGTTGCCTGCTAATTCATCTGTCTTCCCTATGGTTTTAAGATCTTCTTCTGAAAATATGTTCTCCTGCAGGAATGTTTTTACTGCTTTGGTAGCTTCTCCATGAAGGTTTATGTGCATATCCATAGGGAATCCTTCTTTTCTATATACGATAAATGTTGAGCTATCTGTCTTAATCTTATCAAATGCTCCTTTTGCTGTAGCTTTTATAAGTGTTGGTGTTATCTTTACATCTGCTTTGCTTACGAAGAATGGCATGCTTTTATTATCAATTCTAAATCTGGCATTTTTTATCTCTATTTTGCCACTTTTTACAGCATTTAGTGAAGGTTTGCCATCTATGATAAGGTTAGATACTCTAAATTCTCCTGCAAATATGTAATCTTTTATGCTTTCTGGAATGTTAAGCTTGTTTATATCAATATACCCTGTGCTTAGTTTTGCTGTTATTACCGAATCCTTTGGCTTTGATGAATTCACTTTTCCTTCTAAGTTTAGCTTAAAGCCATTATGTGAATTTAGGGTAAGGCTTTTAATCTCTATGATTGGAAACTTCTTTATATCCACTGATGCATTTAAGATTGGCTTATCTATATGGATCTTTTGCAAAATAACGCTTTTTAGTTTGAGCTTTACTTTTGCAAAACCATCGAAAGAGTAATTTAAGTAAAGTTCTGGTGATATAAGCTTGGCATATTTAAGGTTGCTTTTATCTAAATTGACTTTGCAGCTTAGATAGTTTTTGTGCGTTTTTGCGTAAATATCAACTTTTATCTTATTTATACTTCCTGAAAATGATATACTATTTGAATTGCTTAATGCTTCATACTTCTCATTAATCTTGCCTGATACCTTTAGACCTGTTGCAGTTATATTTATAGTTTTAGATTCTATATCTATCGGAATGATTGGCAGTGTTATCTTCTTAAATTTAAATGATGAGTTATCTGTTTTTTTATCGTGCAAATGGATATCTATAAGGTCGCTGTTTATCTTACCTATGTAGCTTCTGCCTGCTATTTTATAAAGAACAATCTTTAGAAGCGGCAAGCTAACATGTGCATTTTTTATGGTTACATCTGCTTCTTTTGAATTTACATATATTCCTTCTGCGTCAATTGTTATTGAAGGAAACTGCTTTTTGATTTTAAGTTTTACTATCTTTGTTTTTATGCCGTTTTTTTCAAGCGGAGCGGTTTTCTTATCTATAATGTTAAGTATAGTATTGTTATCTATGCTTCTCCATGCAAAAAAAACAGCCACCACACTTACAATAAGTATGATGGCTAAGATAATTCCCGAATACTTTAATATTTTTCTCATTTTTTCTTAATGAATTCACCTACATCAGTTAATCCCATAAGTATATAACCCTTGCCGTTTGAATAGACAACAACCGTTGCAGGTGTTCCATTTATACCGTGCTGTTTAGCTGCCTTTGCTATCTTCTCAAGAATTGGTGAGTATTTTTTTGTTATATCTTCGATGTTTTTTGTATTCTTGATGAGATTTTCCACATCTTTAAAATCTGCATTTTCAACTTTGTCTATAGCAGCTTTTAGGCCTTCTTTCTTCTCTATATCCAAAAATAAGGCTGAAGCCTTCTTTGCCTGTTCGCCATGAACATCGAATGGCAAAATATGAAGCTTAATCTTTTTTTCTTTTGCAAGTTTTACAAGCTGCGGAAGCTGTCTTTTGCAGAATGGACAGAACGGATCGCTGAACATATACACTTCTGTCCCATTGCCGTAAGATTTTTTTGCTTCTTCTGGAAGTTCTTTCAGAAGATCCTTTAACCATTTAAGATCAACTTCTACCCTTTCTATCTGGTTTTTTGGCCCTACCCTTTTAATTTTGCCGTTTTCGTATGTAAGCAAAACAGGGATTATCTCCTTTTTGTCTTTTGAAACCCAAAGGTATCTGTGAACTATTACGCCGTATTTTTTGTTCTCTATCGCTACATTTAACTGCTTAAATCCCTTTATCTTGCTGGTTTTTTCAACCTTAACCTTGTAATTGACATTTGGCGGAATTAGCTTTTTTAGGATATCATCATACGGTGTTTGTGCGGCAAATGCCGTTGAGCTCATCAAGGCTATGGATAAGCTCGCAGCAAGCAATTTTGTTTTCATCTTGCCCTCCCTTTTCTTTATTTAACTCAATTATATAGTTTTTCGGACTCTTTACAAGTTTAAATTTATAGATTTGTTGACAACGGGCGTGGTTTCCTTGTAAAATCCAACACACAGGAGGAATTGTCTATGGTTAAGAGATTGATACTCTTAGGCGTTGTGCTGATTTTTCTTTCGGCATGCTCTACCGATTCTTCGTTTAAAAAAGGTGATAACACTGCTTTACTTAAAAGGATTAGATTGCTTGAGGCAAGGGTTGAGTTTAACTCTCAACTGATAAAGATAAACAGTCAGAGAATAGATTCTGTTGCACTTCAACTTGAAAAGATAAAGGAGAGATTGGCAAAAGAGAGAAAGGAGACATCCCTTGATGATATTCCGCCTGCTTCTGTGATTAACAGTTTGGCAAATTCAGAACTTAAAAATAAGGAAGACAAAAAAACAGAGATTAAATCCAAAAAAACAGAAAATCCTATTCCTGTTAAGGCTTTAAAAGAGACAAAACAGAAACCACTTGACTATAAATCTCTTTACAAACAGGCATTAAAAGAGTATAAGGATGGCAATTATTTAGAAGCAGCTAAATTGTTCGAAGAGTTCACAAAGAAATTTAAGAATACGGATTTGTATGACAACTCTTTGTATTGGTTGGGTTGGAGTTATTTGCACCTTAAGAAGAAGGCAAAGGCTGTTGAACTGTTTAAGAAACTGATTGAAGAGTTCCCTTATGCATCGCTAAAGCAAGGTGGAAAGACAGATGCAGCCATCTTTGCTTTAATTAATCTGTTTAAGGATGACAAGCAGAAACAGAATTATTACAGGCAACTTCTACTAAAAAGGTTTCCTGACAGTGTTTATGTAAAAAAATTAAAAAGGAGTTAAAAGATGAGAAGGATTCTGTTGGTTGTTTTGCTGATAGGTTTTATGGCTGTTAACTCTTATGGTTGGGAGAAGCTTTATATTGTAAAGAAGGGTGATACACTGTGGGACATATCGAAGAAGTTTTACAAAAACCCATTCTATTGGGGCAAACTATGGTATAACAACACATATATAAACGACCCAGACCTTATTTTTCCTGGTGAGATCCTGCTTGTTGGCAAACATGGCCTTGAGATATATTCTTTGAAGAAAAAACCCACCAAAAAGCCGAAACCTGTAAAAGAGAAGAAGTATGTTTCAGCTGTCTGGTTTGAGAAGGGTAAGTTTTACTCAACCTGTGGCGAGCATCTCTGCGTCTGGAAAAAAGAAGAGTTTGAAATTGCAAAAATGAAGTTTGACACATACTCTCATATTGAAGCATCTCAAGGCGATACAATATATCTCACTACAAAAAAAGTTTCTCTTCCTGAAAAACTTTATGTCTATAGAAAAAATGAAGACCTAAGTCATTATAATCACAATTCTGATCCTGTCTATCTGCCTATAGGCGAAATAAAAGTGGAAAAGAAGATAAGGGATGGTGTGTTTAAAGCCAAGATTGTTAACACCTTCACCGAGATATCACATGACGATGTTGTAAGCAGCGTCTATCCGTTTATCAGCGTAAAAGATAATCCACCTGTTGAAAAATTTAACAATGTAAAGGTTGAAGAGATATGGGTCTCAGACAATGAGCTTCAAAATCGTATGGGCATATTTGTATTTTTCAAAGCAGAAAAACCATTACCACCTGCACTGGCTAAAAAAGCCATTCTTGCAAGATTAAACAAAGATGCTTCTGAACCTGTAAATATCGGAGAAGGCGTGGTTGTATCTGAATATAAGGAGTATATCGGCATATTCTTTCCTGCTATAGATGGTTTAAAAGAGATTCCAGATAGAACACAAGAATACATATTGAGGTGATGAAAAGATGCTAAAGATCTACAACACTGCATCGAGAAGTCTTGAAGAGTTTAAGCCTTTAGAAGAAGGCAAGGTTGGAATGTATGTATGTGGCGTTACGGTATATGATTTCTGTCATATTGGACATGCAAGAAGTGCCGTTGCCTTTGATATTATTTACAGATACTTGAAGTTTAAAGGGTACGATGTGATCTTTGTTAAAAACTTTACCGATGTTGACGATAAGATTATCAATCGGGCGAATCAGGAAGGTGTAAGCTGTGATGAGATAGCATCAAAATACATCAAAGAGTATTACGAAGATATGGAAAAACTCAACATAGAAAGGCCTACATTCGAACCAAAGGCTACAGAGCATATAAAAGAGATTATAGATCTTGTAAAAAAACTGATAGATAAAGGCTATGCCTATGAAGTTGATGGTGATGTCTATTACAGCGTTGAGAAGTTTAAGGATTACGGCAAACTGTCGCATAAAAACATTGAAGAACTAAAAAGCGGTGCAAGGGTTGAGATAAACGATAAAAAGAGAAATCCGCTCGATTTTGCGCTGTGGAAAAAGTCAAAGGAGAACGAACCGTTCTGGGATTCACCATGGGGCAAGGGAAGACCTGGCTGGCATATAGAGTGTTCTGCAATGAGTATGAAGTATTTAGGCGAATCGTTTGATATTCACGGTGGCGGTGAAGATCTAATATTCCCGCATCACGAGAACGAGATAGCACAGTCAGAAGCAGCAACAGGCAAGGAATTTGCGCGATACTGGATACATAACGGTTTTGTTAGAATTAATAAAGAGAAGATGTCCAAATCACTGGGTAATTTCTTCACCATCAGGGATGTGCTTAAACAGTTTAACGGCGAGACATTGAGATATTTTCTTCTGCTTACACACTACAGAAGCCCAATCGATTTCTCCTTTGATGGCTTAGCTGCTGCAAAGGAAGCATTAAACAGATATTACAACCTAATCCAGAGAATAGAGAATGCACCGTTTGATAAAAATGGTATAGAAGATAAAGAACTTGAAAACTCCATCAATACCCTTCTTGATAGGTTTGAAAGTGCAATGGATGATGACTTTAACGCACCAAAGGCTATAGGTGAGATATTTGCCACGGTAAAACTATTTAATCAATACCTGGATAATGTTGAAAAATCAGACAAAACAGCGTTGAGAAAATATAAAGATGCATTTCTCGATGCTATGAATAGAATATCAAAGGTCTTAGGTGTTTTTTCTACATCGTCTGCAAAGTGGTTTATACCAGAAGATATAGATGTTGAATGGGTTGAAAGCAAGATAAAAGAGAGAGCTTTAGCACGAAAGAATAAGGATTACAAAACAGCCGATGCAATAAGAGAAGAACTTGCCAAAAAAGGCATAATACTTGAAGATGCAAAGGATTATACCAGATGGAAAGTGAAAAAGTAGAAGAACAAAAGATTATTATCGATGATGAGATAGATGCAGCTGAAAGCAGTGCGCTTACAAGCTATCTGAAGGAGATCTCCAAAATTCCCGTCCTTTCACAAGAAGAAGAAAAGGAGCTTGGCTATAGAATAAGGAAAGGAGACAAAGAAGCCTTAAAAAAGCTTGTTAAACATAATCTCAGGTTTGTTGTAAGTGTTGCAAAGAAGTATAAGAATTTGGGAATACCTTTACTTGATTTGATAAATGAAGGCAATCTTGGACTTATTAAGGCTGCAAAGAAGTTTGACCCTGACAGGGATATAAAGTTTATCTCTTATGCGGCGTGGTGGATAAAACAGTCGATTATGAAATACATAACAGAACAGGGAACGCCAATAAAGATACCACTGAAGGCAAAAAACAGGATACAGAAACTTGAGAATCTAAAGGAAGATTACAAAAGGACTTTTAACGAAGAACCGTTAGAAGAAGAACTGATGGAGATGGCTGATATAAGTGAAAAAGAACTCAAAAACGCTGAATTTGCCCGTTTTAGGTTTGATTCGTTGGATCAGTATGTAAATGACGATAAGGATGTATCGCTTGGTGATTTGATAAGTCTCGAAGAAGAATCCGTTGAAGATAAGCATATACATGACTCTTTGATTGAAGAAGTTAACAACTTTATAGATACCTTACCAGAAAGGGAGAAGGATATCATAAAGCTGAGATACGGCTTATATGATGGACGGCCAAGAACTTTAAGGGAGATTGGCGAAAAATACGGCATAAGTAAAGAAAGGGTTAGGCAGCTTGAAAACAGTATAATGAATAAATTAAGAAAGAAGTTTAAAAGTTATAGATGAACCCTTATGAAGTTTTGGGCGTTAGAGAAGATATATCAGCAGAAGAACTAAGAAAAGCGTTTTTACAACTTGCAAAAGAACTGCATCCAGATACTGCTGCAAATGAAGAAGAAAGAAGAGTAAAAGAGCAGAAATTTAAAGAGATAACATACGCCTATAACCTTCTAAAAAGCGGTGGCTATCTTAAAAGCCAATCCAAAGCTTCTGATAATACAGTCTCTTCTGATGAAGTTTTGATAAAAAAGGCGCATGTTTATATCTCTAAAGGTGATTATAATACGGCTTTTGAGATATTAAGGCAGGTTAAAGACAGCGATGGTTATGAAGTTAATCTCTTAAAAGGCTTGGCACTGTTTAAGAAAGGCAAGTATCACGAAGCGTTAAAGTACTACAAAAAGGCTTCTGAACTTAATCCATGGGATCCCGATGTGTATGCCTTTGTAGGCGAAGTTTATGAGAAGATTAATCTCAATGAGACGGCTAAGAAGTTTTATAAGAAGGCTTTAGAGATAGATCCAAGCCACAAAAGGGCGTCAAAGGGATACGAAAGGGTTCAAAAGTCAAGATCAGGTGGACTCTCTATCTTGAAGAAAATAATAAAAAGGTAAGATTTGGCTAAGGTTTCATACAGAGAACTTTTAAGAAGATTATTTTCCTTAGATGATACGCCACAGAAGATAGCTCTTTCTTTTGCGGTGGGTGTCTTTATTTCAATTTCGCCATTTTTTGGTTTTCATACAATGATGGCTATAGTGTTATCTATTCTCTTTGGTTTAAACAAGGTTGCAACCATAACGGGTTCGTGGCTAAATAATCCATGGACAACGCCAATTGTTTACTATGTTGATTATAAAATAGGTGCATTTATCCTAAATGATACCCGCCCTTTTAATCTTAAACCCTTCACCTTTGAGCATTACATTCACGATGGTAAGTATGCCATATGGGATATTTTCGTTGGTAGCGTAATTTTTGGTATTTTTATGTCAATTTTGAGTTATTTTGTGATAAAATACTTTGTTGAGAAGTATAAAGGGAGAAACGCTTATGATTCCAATTAGAGACGAAAATCCGTCGTCGGTTAGGCCGATTATCAACTATCTGCTTATCTCTTTAAATATCATCGTGTTTATATATGAGATTGGTCTGCCGTATAATGCAAGAAGTGTATTTTTACTCAACCATTCATTTATACCTGCTATGTTGTTTGTTTATCATGACTTTTATCATTCCGTTATTAGAATATTTGAGTCGATGTTTTTACATGGTGGGTTTTTTCATATAGCTGGCAATATGCTATTTTTGTGGATCTTCGGTGATAATGTTGAAGATAGATTTGGCCATATCAATTATTTATTTTTCTATCTTGCAGGTGGTTTTGCTTCATTTTTGATTCAAGGCATTGTAAGTCCAACATCAGATGTACCCATGATAGGTGCAAGTGGAGCAATAAGTGCCGTTATAGGTGCTTATGCCGTTTTCTTTCCTTCGGCAAGGATTTTGGCGCTTGTTCCAATTTTTATCTTTATCACATTTATTAGACTTCCTGCCTGGCTGTTTATAGGTTTATGGTTTTTTATGCAGTATTTCAACGGTATGATTTCTATTGCTGCAAACTATACAGGTGGTGTTGCCTGGTTTGCGCATATTGGTGGATTTATATTTGGATTTATCGTTGCAAAGATTATGCTTTCTCGTGAATTGAGATGAAGTGCCTATTTCTATCCGATGCACACTATCCTTTTGGGTCTTACATAGCCGATTTTCTTCTTGATGTGTATTATCAGTATGATTCTGTTTACATTCTGGGTGATCTGTTTGAGTTCTACTACGGATACAAGGGTTTTATCTATCCGCATCACAGAAAGCTAATAACAGTTTTATCTCTGATTGCAAAAAGAAGAAGGCTTGTTTTATTTGAAGGAAACCACGAATATAGGCTAAAAAATATAAGGGAATTTGTTGATGCTGAAGTTGTTTATGAATTTAAGGAAGAGACAATTGATGGATTTAGGGTTTTTTTGGCTCACGGAGATACAATTGATGTAAACGATAAGGCATATCGTCTGTTTAGAGCTTTTTTAAAAAACAGAATCACACTTGATTTTATTAATTGTTGCGTTTCTAAAAATGTTCTGCTTAAACTTTCAAGGATTGCATCAGATTTTAGTAAAAACAATTTAAGGGATAAGAACTATAGAAGAACATCAGCTGCCCTTGAGAAGTTTGCTGAAAAAAAGATAGAAGAAGGCTTTAATGTTGTTATATTGGCACACACACATCAGCCTGTATTTAAAAAAATCAAAAATGGATTATACATAAACACAGGTGAATTTATAAACAACCCAACCTATGCTGTCTATGAGAACGGCCGTTTTGAACTAAAAAGCATCTAAAAGGGGGCAAAAAATGACAAAAGAAGAAGCAAAAAAGAGAATAGATGAACTAAGAAAACTCCTGCATTATCACAATTATAGATACTATGTGCTTGATGATCCTGTTATATCTGATGCTGAATACGACGCAATGATGGAAGAGTTAAAAAAACTCGAAAAAGAGTTTCCCGAATTTTACGACCCTAACTCTCCAACGGTTAAGGTTGGCGGTGCTGCTTTAAATAAATTTGAGAAGGTTGAACACAAAATACCTATGCTCTCCCTTGAAGATGGTTTTAGCGATGAAGAGATAGTTGAGTTTGATAGAAAAGTTAAACGGTTTTTGGGTTTAAATCCTGATGATGTTATAGATTACAGTGTTGAGCCTAAATTTGATGGTTTATCGATAAATCTGATTTATGAAAACGGTCAACTCTCAATTGCTTCAACGCGCGGTGATGGTCTTATTGGTGAGAATGTTACGCAAAACATTAGAACGATAAGAAATTTGCCACTTGTCTTGCCTGTTGATAACCCGCCTGAATATCTGGATTTACAGGGCGAAGTGTTGCTTGAGAAGGATGAATTTAAAAGGATTAACGAAGAGCGTCTAAAAGAAGGCTTGCCACTGTTTGCCAATCCAAGAAATGCAGCAGCAGGATCAGTTAGACAGCTAAACCCAAAAGAGACGGCAAAAAGAAACCTGATTATGATTCTCTACTACATCAGAGATATAAAAGGCTTTCCCAAGAAGGTATCGAGACAGTCCGAAGCGTTAAAACTTTTAAAAGAACTGGGTTTTCCAACAAGCGACTTAAACAGGCTGTGTCATGGAATAGACGAAGCAATAAATTATAAAAAAGAGTTAGAAGAAAAAAGGGACACCCTACCCTATGAGCTTGACGGTGTTGTCTTAAAGGTTGACAGATTTGATTATCAAAGGCAACTTGGCAATACGACAAAATCTCCACGATGGGCTATAGCATTTAAATTTCCTGCTCAACAGGCTACAACAAAGATTAAGGATATTGAAGTAAATGTTGGAAGAACGGGTATTTTAACGCCTGTTGCAATTTTAGAACCTGTAAATATTGGTGGCGTTGTCGTATCAAGGGCAAGCCTTCATACGATGGATGAGATAGAAAAGAAGGACATTATGATTGGCGATACGGTATTCGTTCAAAGGGCTGGTGATGTTATACCAGAAGTCGTCAAAGTGGTGAAGGATTTGAGAGATGGCACGCAGAAGAAGTTTAAGATGCCAGATAGATGCCCTGTCTGCGGTTCAAAGGTTGTAAAAGATGGTGCTTATTATAGATGCTCAAACATAAACTGCCCTAAGGTTTTAAAGGAATCAATCAAGCATTTTGTATCAAGAAAGGCGATGAATATTGATGGTTTTGGCGATAAGATTATTGAACAGCTTGTGGATAAGGGAATTGTGAAGGATGTAAGCGATATATACAAACTTGATAAAGAGACTTTGATGGGTCTTGATAGGGTTGGTGAGAAGCTTGCAGAAAATTTAATTACAGCCATTAAGCGTTCTAAAGGCACAACTTTTGCTAAGTTTATTTATGCATTGGGAATAAGGCATGTGGGTGAGTTTGTCGCAAAACTACTTGCAGAGAGGTTTAAAAACTTGGAAAATTTAAAGAAAGCTACAAAAGAAGAGCTATTAGAGATCGATGGCGTGGGTGAAGAGATAGCAGATAGTGTGGTCTCGTTCTTTTCAGAGAAGAAAAATCTTGAGACTATAGACAAACTACTATCCTACGGTATCCACTTTGAAGATGAAACAGAAAAGAAGAAATCAAGCATAGCAGGAAAAAGCTTTGTCTTTACAGGGACGCTATCGAAACCAAGAGAATATTTCAAAGAACTTGTCGAAAAGTATGGCGGTATAGTAAGAAACAGTGTAAGCAAAAACCTTGACTATCTTGTTGTTGGCGAAAATCCAGGCTCAAAACTACAAAAAGCTCAAAAGGCTGGTGTCGAGATAATAACAGAGCAGCAACTCATTGATATGTTGGAGGACTAACTTGGAAAAAGACGAACTGTTGCTTGACCCTAAGTGGATCTCTTCGTTTTATGCTCTTGTTGCGACGGCTGTTTGCACGCTTATCTTTACATATAAGGGCGTTGACTTCTTTGAAGCGTTTATAAAGACATTCTTTACCGTCGTATCGTTCTATCTGTTTGGTATTGCAACAGCTGCTTTGGTTAATTATATCTATCTGATGTTTATGAAAAAGGATGAAGAAGAGTTAGAAGAGCAGTCCGAAGAAGAACAGCAAGAGCAAGAAAGCTCAGAAGAGCAGCAAGAGATCCAAGAAGAGCAAAAAGAAGCAACTGAAGGCGTATGATAGATAAAGAAGAGATAATAAAATCATACTATCCCATAGTAAAAAGAATGGTTAAGAAGCTTGTTGTCAGAATGCCCGAAGGTTACGACGAAGAAGATTTTATTCAAGTGGGCATGATGGGACTTTTAAAAGCGATTGAGAATTGGGATAAAAAGAAAAGCCTTTCGGAATTCAAATCCTATGCCAATACAAAGATAAGAGGGTATATCTTAGACAAACTAAGAAGCGTTGACACTGTTTCTCGATACTCTCGAGATAAGCTAAAAAAGATACATTCTGCCTATAAAGAGCTTCTCGATGAAGGAAAGTTTAACCCAACAGATGAAGAAGTGGCTAAAAAGGCAGGCATAAGTATAGATGAATTTAACGATCTAATCTATAAGCAGTCCAATGCCACTATGTTAAGCATAGATGAGACCTTAAATGAATCAGATGCCGTTTTGATTGAATCAATAGACAGCCATACAAAAAGCCCTTTAGAATTACTTGAAGATGAAGAGATGGAAGAACTTCTAAAAGAAGGCCTAAAGCACCTAAGCGATACAGAACTTACCGTTTTAAGTCTTTATTACTATGAAGATTTAAATATGAAGGAGATAGCTTCTATAATAGGAAAAACAGAGTCAAGGGTTTCCCAGATAAAAACAAAGGCACTGTTAAAATTAAGAGCATTTGTTCAAGGGAGGTTAGAAAGTGAATCCGATAAAAGAAGCGCTTGATATCGTATCAAAACTTCTTTTAGCTGATGCCATAACGGCACCCAAAAGTGTAGGAAGGGATGATGTTGTTATTGATCTGATTACAGATGAAAGCATTAAAGAGAAGATCTTTAAGAAGATGGCAGAGATAACCGACAGAAGCGGTTTTACATTTTATAAAAGGGATGCGATAAACTGCCAGAATATAGATTACATTATTTTGATCGGTTTTAAACTGTTCTATCACAACTTTAATTGCGGTTTTTGCGGATTTAAAAGCTGTGATGAGTGTAAAGATAAAGGCGGTGTATGTGCTGTCTCTGCAACTGATTGCGGTATAGCCATCGGAAGTGTTGTTAAACTTGCATCAATCTTTGGTATCGATAACCGTATAATGATCTCTATCGGACAGGCAGCAAAGGAGATTGGCTATTTTAAAGAGAAAGTTGGTGGTGCTTACGGCATTCCGCTTTCAGCAACCACCAAAAATCCGTTTTTTGATAGAAAGATAAAGGTTTAATGAATAGCCTTCTGCACCTTGCCTGCTTTTAGGCACTGGGTGCAGACATTCATTCTTTTTACTTTTCCGTCAACAACCACCCTAACCTTCTGTATATTTGGATACCATTTTCTCTTGGTTCTAATGTGTGAGTGGCTGACTTTATACCAGACCTGAGCCCTTTTGCCGCAAATTTCACATCTTCTTGCCATTTCTCTATTCCCCCTTACACTCTTTTATCTGACCGCAAACTTATATCAAAATTAATGCTTTAACTCAAGAATTATCTGCCGTATTTATACCAAGTATGTCGTAAAATACGCACTTTCTTGTTATACCCGTAACAAGAAAAACACAACCTGCAGTTTTTACAACCCAATTCTTTGTCAAACACCCAACAAGCGTCAAAGCGGCACCACCCAAAAGCCTTAACTCTCTGTCTTTACCACCAATGTTTGGTCGTGCTGTAATTTTCATCTCTGCCTCCTTCTTCTTTCTATGTATTGATGTGTGTAAACTACCAGCGATAGAATTGATAGGATTACAGTTGAATATACGATTAGATTAAATACAACCTTATTAAAATAGATATTGAAAATATTAAGAAATACCAAAAACACAGTCAAAACCTGAAAAAATGTTGCTATCTTGCCACTGATAGATGCCTTGATTTTTACATCTTTTATAGACTTTGCCGATAAAACTTCAACGACACTTCCTGATATGAGAATTAAATCTTTCAAAAGGACAGCAGCAAGCAGAAGTTGTGGCAATAACTTCTCAGTTGCCAAGACAATGAATGTGTAATTTAAAAGAAGTTTATCCGCAAGCGGATCTAATATTGCGCCAACTTTTGTCATCTTGTTAAACTTTCTTGCTATAAACCCATCAAGCATATCACTTACAGCTGCAACGATGAATAAAACGGCTGCTATTTCAAACTTCCTATCTATTAACGATAAGACGACAGGCAGAACAAGAAATATCCTGAATATGGTTATTACATTTGGCAAAGTTAATACATTATCCATCTGCTAATCTAATAATTTAAAGAATCTATTAAATCTTATATCAACTGGTCTCCATGTCCAGGAACCGTAAATAATAAAAGCCTTGCCGACAATGTTTTCTTCTGGCACAAAGCCCCAATACCTTGAATCGTAGGAATTATCCCTGTTGTCTCCCATCATAAAATACTTATGCGGCGGAACCTTTATAGGTCCCCAGTTGTCTCGAGAGCCGAATTTTGTTTTAAATGGGCTGGATGATGGTATGTTTTTTGGGTATATGTGTGGGTCTTGATGCACAACATAAGGCTCTTTTAACTTCTTACCGTTCCTATATAATATCTTATCCTTCATCATCAGAACATCGCCGGGAACGCCGACGCACCTTTTTATAAAATATATTGCCGGACTTTTGGGAAACCTGAATATGACTATATCGCCATCTTTCGGGCGGGATACAGGTATTATAATTTTACCACCACCTGGGATTATCTCACTTTTTCCTATATACATACTTGGAACCCTTATGCCATAGATAAACCTGTTTGCAAGCACATGGTCTCCAACAAGCAGTGTTGGCACCATTGAAGTTGAAGGTATAACAAAGGCTTCAACTATAAATGCCTTTATAAAAAGTGCTATCAATAACGCTATAAAAATGGACTTAATCCAATCGATGGCTTTGTTTTTCATCTCAATCTCCCTTTATCTCAACAAGTTTAATAAACGCTTCCTTTGATATGCTTACATTTCCAAGCTGCTTCATCTTCTTTTTGCCTTCCTTCTGTTTTTCAAGTAGCTTTTTCTTTCTTGTTATATCTCCACCATAGCATTTTGCAAGAACATCTTTTCTCAATGCGCTTATCTGCTCCTTTGCTATGATTTTACCGCCAACCTTTGCCTGCAGTCTTATCTCAAACAGCTGCTTTGGTATATATTGACGCAGGTTTTTTAACACTTCCCTTGCAATTCTATAGGCTTTCTCCTTTGGCACAATTAAAGAGAACGAATCTATCTCCTTTGAATTCACAAGGATTGTTAGCTTGGTTAGATCGCTTTTTTCAAAGCCTAAAAAGTCATAATCAAACGATGCATATCCGCGAGAATACGATTTTAACTTATCGTAAAAATCTACCAAGATTTCAGCAAGTGGCACTTTGTATTTTATCAAAACCCTGTCTGCTGCTATGTATAGTATCTCTTTTTGTTGGCCTCTTTTATCCTGAAGCAGCTTTATCAAATTACCAACAAATTCAGACGGCGTTATAATCTCCGTTTCGACGAATGGTTCATAAATTGCTTTTATCTTCTGCGGTGGTGGCAGGTCGGATGGGTTTGATATCTCTATCGTCTCTCCATTTGTAAGTTCAATCTTATAAAGAACGCTCGGCGTTGTCATTACTATATCAAGCCCGAATTCGCTTTCTAATCTCTCTTTTGTTATGTTCATGCTTAAAACACCCAAGAAACCACACCTAAAACCAAAGCCTAAGGATTCTGATTTCTCCTTCTCAACGGTTAGTGATGCATCGTTTAGCTGAAGTTTCTCTAAGGCTTCTTTTAAATCGTTGTAATCTTCTGGGTCTGTTGGATAAACACCTGCAAACACAAACGGCTTGGGCTTTTTAAATCCTTCAAATGGTTTATCCGTCGGATTTTTTGCCAATGTTATTGTATCGCCAACCGTTGCATCTTGAATATTCTTTATGTTGGCTATGATATATCCGACTTCACCTACTCCAAGTGTGTCGGTTTTTTTGCTTTTTGGTGTAAAATAACCCATCTCTTCAACTTCGTATTCCTTTTTTGTTGAATACATCATAATCTTGTCGCCAACCGATACCTTGCCATCAAATACCCTTACGATAAAGACAACACCACGATAGTTATCATACCATGAATCTATAACAAGCGCCCTTAAAGGATCATCTTCTTTGCCTTCTGGTGGCGGAATCTTCTCTATTATTGCTTCAAGCACCTTATCAACATTTGTCCCATTTTTTGCTGATATCTCTATGGCATCTGCTGCATCTATGCCAAGACCGTCTTCTATCTCCTGCTTTGTCTTTTCAACATCTGCACTGGGCAAGTCTATCTTGTTTATTACAGGGATTATTTCAAGGTCGTTATCGATAGCTAAGTATGCATTCGCTATTGTTTGCGCTTCAACACCTTGCGTTGCATCAACGACAAGCAGGCATCCTTCGCACGCCTTTAAGCTTTTTGAGACTTCGTATCCAAAATCGACATGTCCGGGTGTGTCTATCATGTTTAAGATATACTCTTCGCCTTTGTATTTATATGTTAACCTTACAGTTTGAGCCTTTACCGTTATGCCGTGTTTTCTTTCGACTTCTAATGTGTCTAAGATCTGTTCTTTCATCTCTCTTTTACTTAAAGCGCCGGTTAGCTCTATCAGTCTATCTGCAAGCGTGCTTTTGCCATGATCAATATGTGCTATTATCGAAAAATTCCTTATATTTTTACTCATGGTCTTTTAATAATTCCTTCTCTAAGGTGTAGGTTTTGTATCTCAACTGCTTAAATTTAGCAGATACTTTTGTATCGAATAGCTTAAAAATCTCTTCAAGCACCCTTTCTGATTCTTCTGCCCTTTTTAGATTTGCAGATATTATCTCGTTGATATTTTCTCTTTTCTTCTCTATATCGCTTGTAAGGGATGTTCCTTTATCGTTTGGTGTATCCCTAAAAGCCAGAAAATCGTATTCTTTCTGCAGATTTCCCACTTCAGAACGCATATTCTTTATCTCTTCTGTCAGTTTTTTATTATCAAGCACGAAACGAGCTATATCTTCAACAACACGCAAACCTTCTCTTAGTCTATTGAAATTGGCATCAATCAGACGCTTTATCTTATCATCGACCTTTTCCATAGATATTCAAACTCCTTCTCATACACATTGGCTATCTCGTATCGCTTTATGATAATCACATTTTCGTCATTTATCTTAAAAGCCGACGCAGTCCAGTTTGCAGAACCTGTAATTACGGTTTTTTTGTCTATTACGGCAAATTTGTTATGCATCAGGCCTTCTCTGCCCCATGCCGTATGTGGGACAGCAAACCTGACGCTTATGCCGTTTGATTTCAAAAAGGGATATTTTGAATATCTATTTGAGCTTCCACTTGCCTTTTTATCCAGAATCACCCTGATTTTTACACCGCGCTTTTTGGCTCTTAAAAGAGCCCTTGCCAATGGCCTTGATGTAAAACTATACATAGCCACATCGATTGTCTCTTCTGCTTCGTTTATCTGTTCCACTATCGCATCCAAAGCGGCATAAGACGGCGTAAAATAGACGCAAATATCACGCGCGTAAGTTAAAGATGAGAAGGAAATTATAATTAAAGTTATCAGTAAAAACCTTGACAGTTTAAACATTGTAGTTTGGTGGCTCCTTTGTCATTATTATGTCGTGGACATGACTTTCCCTTAGGGATGCTTCTGTTATCTGTATAAATGTTGCTTTTTGCTGTAGCTCTTCAATTGTTTTGCATCCCAAATAGCCCATTCCAGATTTTAAACCACCTACAAGCTGATACAAAACATCGCCCACTTCGCCTTTGTAAGGCACCCTGCCTTCAACGCCTTCTGGGACAAATTTTTCTGGTTCCATCTCATCCTGGAAGTATCTATCCTTACTGCCTTCCTTCATTGCTTCAATTGAACCCATTCCACGATAAATCTTATACTTCCTTCCCTGATATATTATACTTTCGCCGGGGGATTCTTCCGTTCCTGCAAGGAGATTGCCTATCATTACACACGCAGCACCAGCAGCTAAAGCCTTAACTATGTCGCCTGAGAATTTTATTCCACCGTCTGCTATAATCTTTTTGTCATATAAAGCCGCTTCTTCTGAACATTCGCTTATTGCCGTTATCTGCGGCACACCAACGCCAGCCACAACCCTTGTCGTGCAGATTGAACCAGGACCTATGCCAACTTTTACAATATCTGCACCTGCCTTTATCAAATCCCGTGTGCCTTCCTTTGTTGCAACATTGCCACCTACAAGCACAACTTCAGGAAATGCACTTTTTATCTTCTCAATAAGCTTTAAAACATATATCGAATGCCCGTGAGCTGAATCGACAACAATAACATCTGCACCTGCATCTATCAAAGCCTTTGCACGCTCAAACCCATCTTTTGTGCCAACTGCAGCACCGACAATCAACCTTCCGTGTATATCTTTGCTTGCTAAGGGATACTCCTTCTTTTTGCGAATATCTTTTATGGTTATGAGACCCTTTATCTTGAAATCCTTATCAACAATTGGCAGTTTTTCAACCTTGAACTGTTTTAGATAATCTTCTGCTTCCTGAAGCGTTATACCTTCTTTGGCTGTTATCAGATTATCCTTTGTCATTACATCTTTAACTGGCTTTGAGTAATCCTTCTCAAACTGCACATCTCTGTTTGTTATAATACCGACAAGTGTTCCATCTTCAAGCGTTACAGGGATTCCAGAGATATGATACTGTTTCATCAGATTCAACGCATCGTTTATGGTAGCATCAGGCCTTATCGTTATAGGGTCAAGTATCATACCGCTTTCAGATTTTTTAACCCTTATAACCTGTCTAACCTGCTCTCTTATAGGCATATTTTTATGGATTATTCCCAATCCGCCATGCCTTGCCATTGCTATTGCCATCCTGTATTCGGTAACCGTATCCATAGCAGCAGAGATAATCGGTGTCTTTAGGATAAGCCTTTCTGTTAAAGCCGTTGTTGTGTCAACTTCCTTTGGCAAGACATCAGATTTGTTTGGCAGAAGCAAAACATCATCAAATGTTAATCCATATCCACTTTTCAATCTCATGGTTAAATCTCCAAAAATTTAAAGTTTGCTATGTTTAAAACAATATTCCTTAACCTATTCAACAGAGAAAGCCTGTTATTTTTTATCCTTTCATCTTTGTCCATAACCATCACATTGTCAAAGAATTTATCTATTTGCGGTTTTAATGAAGCTATCTCATTTAGAAGTCCAAGATAATCCTTTTTAGATAGATACCCATCTTGTTTGCTTTCAAGCTCTTTGATTTTATTGAATAAATCTTTCTCTTCTTCGTAGTTAAATAGACTTTCGTCAACTTCTTTCCCGTTAAACTCCTTCACTATATTAAATACACGCTTTATTGCAAACTGTTTTTGTTTGTCTTGGTCTGACTTTCTGAATGTATCAAGCGCCATTAACCTTAAGTAAGCATCGTATGGGTCGTCAAATTTAAATGTAATTGCCTTTAGCGTGTCAAATGGATATTCATTGAAGTAATTCTCAAATCTCACAATGAAAAAGTCAACAATTTCATCAAGATTTACGCTTTTTTGATAAAGCTCAGCAGATTTCTTTAACACTTCTTTCAAACTTAAAAACAATCTATTCTCTATCAGCGTTCTAATTATACCAAGAGCAGACCTTCTCAAACCGTATGGGTCTTTTGCACCTGTTGGTTTTAAATCGGCAAAGAACCCACCAACAAGTATATCTGTTTTGTCTGCTATTGATAAGCTTATGCCTGCACCTGTTTTTGGTATTTCGTCTTCCTTTGGTAAATACTGTTCGTATATTGCTTCTGCTACTTCTTTATCTTCTCCGTTTAAAATGGCATATTCCCTTCCCATAACACCCTGAAGTTCAGCAAATTCATAGACCATCTGGGTTAGTAGGTCTGCCTTAGATAAATAGGCTGCCCTTTTTGCCTTTTTACTATCAAACGATAGCTTCTCTGCTATAAATCCTGCAAGTTCAACAAGCCTGTTGGTTCTATCAAGCTGACTGCCAAGCTTTTCATGGAACATCATATCCTTTAGTTTTGGCACAAACTCTTCTAACTTGTGCTTTCTGTCTTCTTCAAAGAAGAATTCTGCATCCGAAAATCTCGCCCTTAGGACGCGTTCGTATCCTTCCCTGATTAAGTCCATATTTTCTGTTTTAATATTTGATACGGCAGCAAATTCGTTAAGCAGTTTGCCGTCTTTTATAAAGGCAAAGTATCTCTGATGGTCTTTCATTGATGTGATAAGTACTTCCTTTGGCAGTTTTAAGAATCTCTCTTCAAAGCCACCCATTACAACAACTGGGTATTCTGTTAAGTTCACGACTTCATTTAGAAGCTCTTCATCGTAAACAAGATTTGCTTCTCTTTTTGCGCTTTCTTTTTCTAAGCTTTCAAGTATTAACTCTTTTCTTTTATTCTGGTCAACAATTACGAAGTTTTCTTTCAATTTCTCTTCATAGTTATCGTAGTTTACTTCAAATTCACCTTCTGCTAAGAATCTGTGTCCTTTTGTCAAATTGCCTGCTTTCTTACCCATAAATTCAAAATCAACAATTTTATCGTCTATTGTAAACACAACGCCATGAACAGGTCTTACAAATTCATATTCCCCTTCTCCCCAGCGCATCTGCTTGTTGAAGTGTATCCTTTTTAGGATTTGATTTATAGATTCAACAACCAATGGCTCTGCAGAAGTCTTTTTACCCTTTATGACGATAGCGACATACTCGCCTTTTTTGGTGTTTTCATAGATTATGTCATCTTCAGTTGCATTATTTTTTTTCAAAAAGCCTTCTAATGCTTTTGTCGGTTTGCCGTCTTTAAAGCAGACGCTTTTTGGTGGACCTATTATCTTTTTGTCTTCGGCTTTTAAAAATTCATCAAACTCAAACTTCAATGTTAGTCTTCTTGGTGTCATGTAGAATTTGAGATTCTCAAAAAGAATGTTATTTTCCTTCAGTGTCTCTTTTGTTAAGTCTAATACCTGATTCTCTAAATGCTCCATCTCACTTGTGGGTAATTCTTCAACGAACAGTTCGAATAGTAGTTTTTTCATAATTCACCCTCCACATATAAACGGGCGACTTTTGCCACCATCTCTCTAACCTTCTTTATAAATGTTGCCCTTTCCGTTACGCTTATCGCATTTCTTGCATCAAGCAGATTGAATACATGGGAACATTTCATGCAGTAATCATAAGCTGGTCTTACAAGCTTGGCGTTTAGACAGTTTTGCACTTCTTCTTCAAACATATCAAACAGTTTAAACAGCATCTGCGTATTTGCCACTTCAAAGTTGTACTTTGAATATTCGTATTCGTCATGTTTGTGTATATATCCGTATGTATATTTATCGTTCCACTTCATATCAAACACATTATCAACGCCCTGAATATACATTCCCAATCTTTCCGTTCCGTATGTTATCTCAACTGGAATTGGCTTTAGGTCATATCCACCAACCTGCTGAAAGTATGTAAATTGGGTTATCTCCATTCCATCAAGCCAGACTTCCCAACCAAGCCCCCATGCACCCAGTGTCGGTGATTCCCAGTTATCTTCAACGAATCTTATATCGTGCTCTTTTAGGTTAATACCTAAAAACTCAAGGCTTTCTAAATACATCTCTTGAATATTTTCAGGTGATGGCTTAATTAAAACTTGATATTGATAATAGTGCTGAAGCCTGTTTGGGTTTTCTCCGTATCTGCCGTCTGTTGGTCTTCTTGATGGTGCAGGATATGCAACGCTCCAGTCGTCCTTGTCTAAGGATTTTAATGTTGTAGCCCAATGGAATGTGCCTGCTCCTGCTTCTACATCGTAAGGTTGTAGAATTATACATCCTTTGGTTTTCCAGAACTCGTTTAATTTAAGTATTACATCTTGATAGTTCATTTTTTATCCCTCCAGTTCAAAAACCGCCACGACCGGTGCATGGTCTGACGGTTTCTTCTTTTTTCTATATCTTTTATCTATAAAACAGGCTTTGCATTTTTCAGCAAGCTGTTGCGTTGACCAGATATAATCTATTCTCAAACCTATGTTTTTCCAGAAGTTGCCTTTTCTGTAATCCCACCAACTAAAGGCTTTCTCTTTTGAGAATTTCCTGAATAGATCAACGAAACCGAAGTTGTATAGATCGTTTAAAGCTTCCCTTTCCTTTGGATGAAAGCCTATTTTACCTTCCATCGCATCTTTATCATAAACATCTATCTCTTCCCTTGCCACATTAAAATCGCCAAGAATTATCAGGTTTTTCTCATTGGCGTAATGTTTAAGCAAAAACTCTTTAAACTTGTAGATAAAGTCTATCTTGTATTTGAAATGCTCGCTTTCTGGCGTCTGGCCATTTGGAAAATAGAGATTTATTATCGTTATGCCATTTATTGTTGTTATCAAACTTCTTTTCTGGTCTCTTTCTCCTTCAAATTCTAAAGATTCAACCGTTATAGGGTGCTTTGATATTGTAGCTACGCCGTTAAATCTCTTCTCTCCTTTGAATACAATGTTATACCCAAGCTTTTCGAACTCTTCTTTGGGAAATAGCTTATCTTCTACCTTTGTCTCTTGAATACATAAGACATCAGGGTCTCTATCTTTTAAAAACTCAAGCACAAGATTTAGTCTTGCCCTTATTGAATTCACATTCCAGCTTACTACCTTAAACTCCATCGTTTTCCTTCTTTATCTTAAAGTAAAGCAGTACTGTTGCCAAAACTATCAAAAAGCCAATCGTATTTGCACTAATCAGAACAATATCGTTTCTTAGTAGGCCATAGACAATCCACAAAAGCAAGCCAAAGCCAATCTGAAACATCATAAAAAGACTTAAGCCTTCCGTCTGCTTTGTCTTTAACAGCTTCAAGAATTGTGGGACAAAACTAAAGGTCGTTAAGGCTGCTGCAGTAAAGCCTATCACATTGATGAGTCTTGCATCCATTAAAATCCCATGCTCTCTATGTAAAGTTTTTCAAACTCGCTCTCGTTTGCAATCTCTAAATACTCTATCCTTTGACTAATCCTTTCAACCTTCTTTCTGTTCGATTTACAAAATAGCCTTAAGCTGCCAGCCAAAGAGCTGTTTCCAAGCATAACAAATTCGCCGTCAAAAGACAACAGACTGCTTTTTAAAATCTCTTCTTTTGTTAGAGACTTTGAGAATCCGCCAGCTATATATATCCTTTTTGGCACTTCCAATCCTGTCTTTTTGAGTATAAGTTTTAATGCCGCATTAAGCGATGCTTTAACAAGCTGAAAGTTTCTTATGGAGTTTTGCGTTAAGTATATGTTTTTATCAAGCAAGAACCCTTCTTTCTTTATGCGGTTTATTAAGCTAAACGGCGCTTCTGCCTCCCATGATTCTAAAAGTCTGCCTTCCTTATCGATAATTTCAAAATCCCTTAGAAGTGCTATTGAACTTACAAGCCCTGAACCTGTTATTCCAATAGCTGGTTTGTTGTTTATTGTGTAAACCTTAAATGTATCATCAAATTCAACCCTATATATTGCACCATCTTGAGCAATTGTTCCGTAATCTATGTTTGCACCTTCTAATGCTGGTCCTGCTGGCACACTCGATGCAAAATAGTTATTCTCCCTTTTTAAAATAAATTCACAATTTGTGCCTATGTCTATAAAAAGGTAATCTTCATCTTCAGGCAAAATGGATAATGCTGCCGTTATGTCTGCACCAACAAATGCGCTTACAATTGGTGGTATGTAAAGCTTTGTATTAAATAGATTACCTTCAAAACTTCCCTTAAATGGTGGCGTGTATGGATATTCACCAATGGGTTTTGGGTCTTTTTCAAGTAAGAATGCAACCATCGTTGGATTTGCAGATACTACAATTGAATCTATATTATCTACGCTTAAAGAATCTATTATCCCTTTTAATGCTTTTCTTAGCGATTGGGTTAAAATACTTAGGTTTCCTTCGTTTGAGTATGCAATCCTTGATATCACATCTGCGCCGAATGCGACCTGCGGATTTAGGATATGCGCAGCTTTGAATAATCTTTTATTTTTGATAACGGCTACTGCTATAGTCGTTGTTCCTATATCGACTGCAACATGCGTTTTCTCATCGTCAGAACAGACTTCTGTATCAAACTCTGCGAATACAGGCTTTGCAAGATTAACTTCTATCTCTGCATCGCTATCCAAGCTGTGAAGGCAGGCAAGTCTGTATCCTTCATCTATTTTTTTGCCAAATGTCTCTTTTTCTATTTTTAAGGCTTCTGGTGGATTCTTTGTAAATCTAACAAGGCATTTTTTACAGATGCCACGACCCGAGCAGTATGCGTTTATATATATACCGTTTGAATGGAGCAGCTTTAGAAGATTTTCCTTTTTTGAGAATTCTATCTCTTTTGTTGCATCATCAACCTTTACAGTAAGTTTCATAGGCAGCAATTTACAAAAAAGACTTTGAAAAATCAAACCTTATGGTTTAAAATTCAAGAAACAGAAGGAGGTCAAAAAATGCTTGCAACAAAAAAGGTAAATGAAAGATATACCTATAGCGATTACAAAAATTGGCCAGATGATGAAAGATGGGAGATTATTAACGGCATTGCATATAATATGAGCCCTGCACCAAAGATTAAGCATCAAATTATAAGCAGGAATATAACAGGAGAGATTTACAAGCAAAAAAATAAACTTAACGGCTGTGCATTCTTTGAAGCGCCGACAGATGTTGTGTTTGATGAATATAATGTGGTGCAGCCAGATATCTTGATTGTCTGTGATAAAAATAAAATTACAGAAGACAACATTCAAGGTGCACCTGATCTGATTATAGAGATCTTGTCAAAGTCAACAGAAGTAAAAGACAGAAGGGAGAAGTTGAAGCTGTATGAGACATTTAAGGTTAAAGAATACATTATAGTCCATCCTGATGCTGAATATGTTGAAAGATACCTTCTCAAAGATGGAAAATATGCTGCACCTGAAATATTCAATTGGGATGAAGAATTTAAATTTAAAACATTTGAGATAGAATTCAATCTATGGGAGATTTTTGAAAAAGAAAAGAAAGAAGATAATTCAGATAAAAAACAACCACCGTCTAAATCTTAATCTATATGCACTATCCAAACATTTTTCAGCTGTGGTATGGCTATGATGATACAATTCCAAAAAAATACGAGACATTTATAAAGCACAACGATAAGATTTTGTCTTCAATAGACTCATACAGGCTTCTTAGGACAAGCGATATAAACAAATTCCTTGATAAATTCGGATACGATCTATCAAGATTTAGCAATTTTCACTTTAGGTTTCAGTCCGACATAATAAGGTTTTTACTGCTTTACCATTATGGTGGTCTTTATCTTGACCTTGATGTTAAGCTAAACGACAATTTTTTTGAATTGCTCAACATTTTACAAACGGAATTTAAAGATAAAGATGCAATGCCTTCAAATAAGCGTATCTATTTTTTATGGTTTCAGAAGGGTTCAAAGAATTTAGAAAGGATAATCGACTATTACATGTCGCTTGAGTATTTGGATTACGATTACAACATCTTCTCTTTTGGTAAGATTGACCTTGTTGGTATCAGATTGATACCAACTAACAGGCTTGACATCTATCTAAAACACTTTGTTCTTTCAGGCTGAAATTAAGAAAAAAAGAAGGGCAAAACGCCCTTCCCTGCTACTTTTGCGTGCTTAGTTTAGCTTATACTGCGAGACTGTTTGTGCTATCTGGCTTGCCTTCTCAAGCATCATCTGGGATTTGGATTCTACATTATCTGCAATAGCCGATACCTCTTTGGCTGCAGACTGTATCTCCTGTATCTGATTCTCTATCTGGGTATATGTTGCGGATAACTCTTCTATTGCGGCTGCAATGTTGTTAAACTGTTCGGATGCATTTTCAATCTCTTCTCCAATCTGGCTAAGTATTCCTCTGACTTCTTCTGTGTAAAGTTTGCCGTCATGTGCTGATTCTTCGCTTTTCTTTGAGCGTTTTACGGCTTCGTCAACATCAAGCTGAATCTTTTTGATAATCTCTTTAATATCCTGGGTTGAATGCTGCGTTTTCTCTGCCAA
>CAYTZD010000014.1:0-26613 GCA_964442345.1 uncultured Hippea sp.
AACTTTAAGCCCTTAAGTCTATGTGTCCTTCTTTGGGTTTTGACCTTTTTTTCTGTTCTTCTTTGTCTTTGTCGATAGTGTTGTGTGGGTGATTTTCGCTCTCTTCAACCTTTGTTGTTTTCTCTTCTTTCTCTTTTTTCTCTATTAGACCTTTGAATGCATCTGCTGCTGCAGCTTGGGTTAAAGGGTTCTGGTTCAATTGACTTTGGGCTGTTGCATTCAATATAACATTTTGTAAGTCTATCGGTCCGACCATAACTAATCTCCAAATAACATTTTAGAGATAAACAGATCTCCCTTCTCTATGAAGACTCCATTTTTGCAGGAGTTCTCATTATAACTATCGGACTTTTTTGGCATTCTTGAATGCCATACGGCAAACGGCACTGGTTCATCTGTGTGTGTTTTTATCTTTATCGGTGTTGGATGGTCTGGCAGGACTGCAATCTTTAGTCCATCTTCAAATTCATCTGCCATTTTTATCGCTTCGCCCACTATCTTTCTATCAAATAGTTCTATCGCTTCTATCTTTTTATTTACATCGCCCATGTGTCCTGTTTCATCTGTTGCTTCGACATGAAGATATACAAAATCGCCGCCATCTTTAAAAAACTCTCGTGCCGCATTTATCTTGCCTTCAAAATTTGTATCCAAAAAGCCTGTCAACCCTTCAATCTGTGGAATAAAAAGCCCTGTTAATTTGCCTAATCCAACCATAAGGTCAACGGCACTTATCATGCATCCATCCTTATTGAATTTATCCTTAAATAGTGGCATTGATGGTTTTTTGCCTTCCCCCCACAGCCAGATGGCATTTGCTTTTTTGTAAATAGCGTTATCCTTTAAGACTTCGCTTGCTTTTTTCATTATCTCTCTTAGTTTCTCTTTTGCTGCGCCATTTGGCAGATAGTTATCTATCGGCTTGTCGGATATATCATGCGGTGGTGTTGTCTTCTTATCTTCTATGCCATCTCTCCAAATCATTAGGTTTCTATAGCTTACGCCTGCGAAAAACTCTATTCCTTCTTCGCCTATTTCTCTATTTAGAAGTTCTATTAATTGTTTTGCTTTGTCTGTTGGGATGTGGCCTGCTGAAAAATCCTTCATTATGCCGTTTTCTATATTTACGAAGTTACACCTGTATGCGACATCGCTATCTTTCATCTCTATATCCTGGCTGATGGCTTCAAGTGGCGCTCTGCCTGTGTAATATATCTTTGGGTCATAGCCCAAGACACTCATATTTGCAACATCGCTTCCGGGATGCATACCTTCTGGCACGGTTTTAACCATACCCTTTATGCCTGATGCAATTATGTCCATATTCTTTGTATTTGCGTATTCAAGCGGTGTTTTGCCGCCTAATTCATCAACTGGCCAATCTGCCATACCATCGCCAAGCAAGATTAAGTATTTCATTGTTTTTACTCCTTTATAACCTTGATATAGAATTCTCTGTTTCTTGGTCCGTCAAATTCCATAAAGAATATACCTTGCCACCTGCCAAGTAGAAGTTTTCCATTTTCAACAGGAATCAGTACACTATTGCCTGTTAATGTTGATTGAATATGTGCATCTGCATTGCCTTCTAAATGTTTGTACTTGTTGGAATAAGGAATTAGGCGCGAAAGCTCGTTTAAAATATCTTCTGCGACAGCCGGGTCAAACGCTTCGTTTATCATAACGCCAGCTGTTGTGTGTGGCACATATACGATGACTATCCCATCTTTTATGTTTCTAATCTCTTCTTCGACCATGCTTGTTATCTCTATGGCTTCCTTTCTCGTGCTTGTCTTTATGGTTTTTCTTATCATTCTAATGCCTCCCTTCTTTAAAATTTATTGCAAAACTGCCGATAAGTCAAAATTTATCTCTTGAATTATATCAGATTATTTGGTATTTAACCAAACAATGAGTAGAGTTTCAATTAAAGGGAAAAACTTTTTAGGTTTTGAGATAGAGATTAAAGGCTCAGAAAGAGAGAGTATCTTTAAAGAGATAGAGAGTCTTCTTGCTGTCTCAAGCCAATATATGAAAAATTCGATAATAACACTTAAGCTTGACGATACAAATAAGCATTTAGCCGAAGAGATTGTCTCTTTTTTGAAAGATAAAGAGATTTTTATAAGCGCTGTTGTCTCAGAAAGCAAAAAGGGTTTAGATATAAACTTGCCGATTATAGAGCTTTCCGATTTGCATCTTGTAAATGAGACCAGCGAAAAGGAAGTATCAACATTTAAAGGTAATCTGAGAAGTGGACAGTCGATAAAGGCAAATGGTGATCTGGTTATAGCTGGCAATGTCAATTCTAATTCTTACATCTATGCAACGGGCAATATCTTTGTTTTAGGGAAGCTTTACGGTGTGCCGCATGCAGGATACGGTGGTGATAATGATGCGATAATCTTTGCGTTTGATTTAAATCCACCGCAGATACGCATCGGCGATTACATAACGCGCTCTCCTGAAGAGAATGTGCTTCTTAAAAAAAGGGATAGCGTTGTTCCTGAAGTTGCGCATGTGGAAGATGGAGTTATAGTTATAACGCCTTATGATGAGTGGATAAATTCTAAATAGGAGTAAAATTATGGCAGGTAAGGTTCTTACGATAACATCAGGTAAAGGTGGTGTTGGAAAATCGACGACAACGGCAAATTTGGCGCTTGGTCTTGCACTGCTTGGTAAGAAGGTTGTTGCTATTGATCTGGATATTGGCCTTAGAAACCTTGATATGATTTTGGGTCTTGAAAACAGGATTGTGTATGATGTTGTTAATGTTGTCGAGAAGACTTGCAAGATTAAGCAGGCTTTAATAAAGGATAAAAGAACAGACAATCTGTACTTAATAGCTGCCGCACAGACAAGGGATAAGTCAGCCGTAAAAGCAGAACAGGTAATAGAACTTACAGATGAACTAAAGAAGGAATTTGACTTTATACTGCTTGATTCGCCAGCTGGCATAGAAGGTGGCTTTAGAAATGCCATGTTGCCTGCCGATGAAGTGATAATTGTTACAACGCCTGAAATATCTGCCGTAAGGGATGCAGATAGGGTTATAGGTATATTGGAAGCAAACAATAAAAAAGAGATGAACTTAATAATCAACCGCGTCAATCCTACACTTGTAAAAAAGGGCGATATGATGAGCAAAGACGATGTGCTTCAGGTTTTGAGTATTCCTTTAATAGGTATCGTGCCAGAAGATGAAAATATTGTAAGCTATACAAATATCGGTGAACCTTCCATCTTGCATCCAAATTCCCAGTCGGGTAGGGCGTATAAAAATATCGTGCAAAGGATTTTAGGCAAAGATGTGCCATTTATGGAGATAATTGAGAAAAAAGGATTTTTTGAAAAAATAATAAGCTTTTTTAAGGAATAGGCTATGCTGTTGGATTTTTTTAGAAGGAAGAAGAAAAGTTCAGCTGAACAGGCAAAGGAGAGATTGCAGATTATATTGGCTCATGAAAGGGTTTCGAACAAGGCGCCGTTTCTTGATGATTTGAGAAAGGATTTGATAAAGGTTATAGCAAAATATGTTGAGATAGACCCTAATCAGATAGATGTGAAACTGCAAAAAGACAACGCCATTGAGATTTTAGAGATAAATATACCTATAAACAAGTAGCTCTTCTGATGCTTTGAAGCAAAATGCCGCCAACGATAAACAGAAGAGCAAAAATACTATAAGGGTGTATCTTTTCGCCCAAAAATATAGAGATAAATACCAAAGAGACAAAAGGTGTTAAATAGACGATATTCGAGATAAGTGAAGTTTCTGCGCTTTTTAGTGCCTTAAACCAGAAGATATACGATATGCCGTTTATAAGTGCTCCGTTTATAAATGTCCAAAAGATTGTGTTTATATCGATATTTTTAATTCTGAAAAATGGCAGAGTAAATAAGGAAAAAACAGAAGCAGAAAGGAAGTAGTAAAATACTGCGACTTCTGGGTCTGTCTTGTTTTTCTTGCCAAGTACAGAGAAAAGTGCAAAACAGAAAGCGCCAGCAAAAGCCAATATATCACCTGTTATGCTTGTGAATTTTAAATTAAATGGGTTGCCTTTCGATGCTATGATAAGAACACCAAAGAAGCTTGTAAATATTGAAATCACCTTTAAGGTTGAGATGTTCTCCTTAAGTATTGGTATGCTTAGAACAACAATCAGAATTGGCCAGCTATAGTTTATTATGAAAATCTCTTGCGCCGTTGATAAACTAAATGCCTTATAAAGCAACACATAATAGGCAAAACTTCCAAGAAAACCCAAAAATGTTAAAAAAGCATACTCCTTTAATGAGTTGAGTTTTAATGACTTCTTTTGCGATGAAAGATAAATAAACATAACTGCTGCTGATATCACATTTGAAAAGAACAAAAAAGAAAAATTATTAAGGGTTCTTAAGGCTTCTTTTGATGCAACAGGTATAAACGCCCAGAAAACAACGCAAAGTAAAGCGTATAGTAAAGACTTAGTCATCTTCCAATTTTATCGCTTCATCAACTATCAAAATGGGTATATCATCTTCGATGGGATACTTGAGTTTGCAATTTTCGCAGATTAAAAATTTCTCATCTTCGCTTAGTTTGAGATCTCCTTTACACTTTGGGCATGCTATAATTTCTAAAAGTTCTTTGCTTATAGCCACTTTAGACCCTCCTTAACTTTCTCTATTAGTTTATCTTCAAAAATCTCTCTTGGTTCTATTTTTATTAGTTTTATGCCGGCTGATTTTAGTGTTGGTTCTATTATGTTTAAAGATTGCATCTTTGCCTTATTTTCTGGGTTGATTATGAATATGGCAAGTTTGGGTTGCAATTGCGGGAAAGATAGAATAAGAAAATCGACAAACTTTGACTGAATTCTTAAGTATGCGTTTCTGTTCTCTTTTGGTGTCCAGATAAAGTCTGTAAGTCTAACCTTTGGCAAGATTGTAAACGGTTTTTTATTCTCTTTGAAAAAGTGTAGAATTCTATCGTAGGCTGCTTTTTCCGTTTTGTTTAGTAGAAAGTCCTTTGTTCTATAAACATCAAAGTCATCTTTCGCTTTTATGCTGTAATTTTTTGTTATGAAGTAATAAACTATAACAAGCACAACAAGCGAAACTATTACAATTAACCACATATCTTTTCAATAATAGGTTAATTTTTCGTTTTAATCAATAAGTAGGGTTGATTTTTTGCTAAAATTGACTAAATTAACCCTTGCCTGCTATTGGGGACGAAATTTGGGTTCGACGGGGTGTTTTAGCATCCAAGGGTCATGCCGAGCTCCTGCTTGCTCGTAAAACTGGCAGGAAAAAAGAAACGCAGACGCTGATTACGCTTTAGCTGCTTAAGATAAGAAGCAGCAGGCTTTTTGTTCCCTTTGGTGCTTTAGGGTGCAGAAAGCCTTTAGAGTTAAAGCACCGAAGGCTATCGTCCGCCCGACGCGGTAGCCTTTCTATTTAGTCGGGTGCGTCAGGTGTAAGGTTTTGTTCCCTTTCTCCTTACACCGCTGACGCTAAACCAAAAAGGGAACTAAGCATGTAAAAGCCCTTGGGTGTGACGCACGCCCGGACGCGGGTTCAAATCCCGCCGTCTCCACCAGAAAAAATCTAAAAACCTAATTTATAGTTTGATTAAATTAACTATTCTTTTGTTTTGCGTGATTTTTTCGTTGTTTTGGTTGACGAAAGAATATTTGGGTATATATTTAGCGGCGGTATGAGAAAGGACGACAGGCTTGTTTTAAAACCCAAGACGAACATCTGGGCTTTAGTATTTATCGTTTTGTTTGCTGTAGCTTTTATAGCTGGGATAGCTCTTCTTGCTTTTGGTGATAATAGATACCCGCTTAAAAACAGCGTTGTTCTTTATAGTGTAAAAAATGTTGAGCAACTCAAAGAGAGATTGACTGTCTATGATTATTACAAATCTTATCCCTTTGGTGTTGAGCCGTATCTTTTAAAAAGCCTTCCTGAAGATTTTGCAAAACTTCCTGCAGCTGAAAGAAAGAAACTGTTTATAAAAGTGATGCTTCCTATAGCTTTAACTGTTAAACAGCAGTTTGACAGAGAACATATGCTCTTTGAAAAGATAAAGGCAAAGATAGATGCAAACAAAAAACTTACTTTGGCTGAAAAAAGATTATTGGCGCGTGGCTATAAAAAATACAGATGTAAAACCATTAATGAACTTGTCGTAAAATCTGGCAGCGTGCCGATAAGTTTACTTATAGCTCAAGCTGGCATAGAATCAGGATGGGGTAAATCACGATTTGCCATCCATTACAACAATATCTATGGTATTCACAAAAAACACCCAAAACCCAATGACATTGTAAGAAGGTTTAAAAGCTTATACGATGCAACTGTCTGTTATGTGTTAAATTTAGATAGGAATCCTGCCTATAGGCGTTTTAGGAACGCGCGCTATAGAATGGGTGATTATCCCAACCCTTACAAGCTTGCTGAGTATCTAACGATGTATTCAACGAAGAGAAAAGAATATACAAGGCTAATTCAGCATATAATAACATCAAATAACTTGACTGCTTTTGATAAACTTTCACCTGCCGGTGTAATTGCTGAAATCAATTCCACAATCTTCTATCTTTTACAATAATCTTGCCTTGTCAGTCTGATTGTATTAGAATGCTCCCAAAAAGGGGGTAGTAAAATGAAAAACCTTATAGCAGTGGCAACAGCCAAAGATAAAAAAAGCTTATGGCCTGGTCATTTTGGTGTTTCTCCCTTTTATAGCATATTCGATGAAGAAGGTAATCTTATAGAAACCAGAGAGAATCCATTCTCAAAGGACAAACATCATGACGACCCGTTTAAGGTTAAAGAGTTCTTAAGCGATGTTTCAACATTTGTAGGAAAGAATATGGGTCAAAAATCGAGAAAAAAGCTGACAGAGAAGCTAAAAGTTAGGACAATGCTTGTGGATGCAGAAGACATATACGATGCGATAAAATACTATCTTGATGCTAAAAAGAACATAGATGTGTTTGAGAGATGTACGGATAAATACGAAGATTGGTTTGATAAGTATCCTGCTGTTTATGAAAGTGAGATTAATATGCTTAAAGGCATCATGCCCAAGTGGGATAAGGCAATAGAAATAGGCGTTGGAAGTGGCAGGTTTGCTTATCCTTTAGGTATAAAAGAAGGTGTTGAGCCTTCAGAAAGCATGTCAAAGATTGCCCAAGAAAGAGGCATAAAAATCTATCCCGGATTTGCCGAGAATTTGCCTATCTTAGATGAAGAGTACGATTTTGTTCTGATGGCTGTTACAATATGTTTTGTGAAAGATCCAATAAAATCCCTTAAAGAAGTCTATAGGATTTTGAAAAAAGGCGGCAAAACGGTTGTTGCTATTGTCGATAGAGAAACGGCAATAGGTAAGGAGTATTTAAGAAAGAAAGAAAAAGGAGAATTTTACAAGAATGTTAATTTCTTCTCAACAGAAGAACTGATTGATATGATGAAGAATACTGGTTTTGAGATAGAAGGTGTATATCAGACGCTGTTTGCAGACAGTATAAAAGAGATAAAAGAACCACAACCGTATAAAGAAGGATATTCAGAAGGTGGTTTTGTTGCTGTAATTGGTAAAAAATAGTGTTAGAAGTAGTAGAGAAGGCGTTTTTTAATACTCTGTCCATAACAGAGACATTAATACTTATTGGCGCGATAATAGTTTGTCTTTTTCTTTTTATATATGTTCCATTTGGCATTTTGAAGGCAAATAAGAAGTTAAGAGAGATAGAAAAGGTTGTAAAGGAGCTAAAGGATAAAAATGATATTAGTCTTGACTAACAAAGTAAGTTTGCTATAATAAAGCTATGATGAAGTTGACGGATGGACTGTTGCATAAAAGATATAGCGTTGAAGCTATAGAAGGCGGATGTACAGCAAAGGATAGGCTGTGGAAGCTGGGTATAATACCCGGCGTTGTTTTGACTATAAAGAGAAAGGCGCCGATGCGTGGGCCTTTAATGGTTGAAATCAACGGTGTAGATGTAGTCATAGGCAGAGGGATAGCCAACAAAATAATAATCCGAGAGATAGAATGAAAATTGCGTTTGTAGGTCAACCAAACTGCGGTAAAAGTACCCTGTTTAACCAGATAGCAGGGTATAAAAGCTTATCTGCCAATTTTCCCGGTGCCACAGTTGAATATACGAAAGGACAAACCTATATAGATGATGAGATAGTTGAAGTTTTTGACCTTCCGGGCACTTACTCCTTAAGCTGGTATGATGATGCAGAAAAAGAGACAGTTAAAGCACTTTTTTCTATGGATTTTGATGTTATAGTGAATATTCTTGATGCGTCTGCTCTTACACGAAGTATAGAATTGACTATTGAACTTATGTCGCTTGAAAAACCGATGGTTGTTGCACTTAATATGATGGATGAAGCGTATCGTAAGGGTATTGTGATAAATGTAAAGAAATTAGAAGATATTTTGGGTATAAAGGTTGTTCCAATTATAGCAAAAAAGGGAAAAGGGATAAAAAACCTTCTAAATGCCATAAAGAATGCTAAAAAACCGACAAAAAGATGTGTCTATTCAAGGGATGTTGAGAAGTACATATCGCTTGTTGCAGACTGTATAGAAAAGAGCAATTTAAAGAGTAAATGGCCTTACAAGATGCTTGCCATAAAGGCTATAGAAGGATTTAAGCCGTGTGAGAAGGTGATAGAAGAACAGACAAACTGCTTTGATAAGCTAAAGCAGGCAAAGTATGCTTTGAGAGATGGTCTTGTAGTGGTGCAGGAGAGACATGCTCTCTGTATGGATATCTTTGAGAAGGTTGCAAAGGTTAAAAAGATAAAGAATAAAAGCATAGAAGCCAAGCTTGATACCTTTCTATTGCATCCATTTTTTGGCTATATCTCTATGGTGCTCATTTTTTATCTTATTTTTTATGTGGTATTTACGGGTGGTATGCCTATAGAAGGGTTTATAATCGGTATATTTGATAAGATTGATGCTTATCTTGCAGTTGTTTTTGCATCTAATAAACTTCTTTTTTCTATAACAAAGGGTGTCGTTGATGGAGTTGGTGCGGCATTTGGCATAGCCTTTCCTTATCTTTTGCCGTTTCTGTTTCTTATATCTTTGCTTGAAGATGTTGGCTATCTGCCACGAATTGGTTTTTTGATGGATTCTTTGATGCATAAGATGGGTCTTCATGGCACAAGTGTTATACCTTTTGTCTCTGGTTATGGTTGCAGCGTTCCAGCAATCATGGCAACAAGAATTTTAAAAAGCAAAAAAGAGAAGTTTATCTCTGCATTCTTGGCATCTTTGGTGCCATGTTCGGCAAGAACTACCGTTATTATGGGTCTTGTGGGTTATTTTTTGGGTTATTGGTATGCTATTGTTTTGTATCTGTTTAATATAGTTGTTATCTTTTTAAGTGGTGTAGTATTGAAAAGGCTTATACCTGGAATTAGTCCTGAGATGATAATAGATATACCGCCATATAGGTTGCCAACCATCAAAACGCTTCTTTTAAAGACTTGGCATAAGGTAAAGGATTTTGTCTATTTGGCTGTTCCTATGCTGATAGTTGGTAGTGTTGTCCTTACGCTTATTGATTACTATCATCTTACGCCGTATATAAATAGTCTGTTTAAACCGTTTCTTGAAGACTTCTTGGGTTTGCCTGCTGCCGTTGGTGTTGTGTTGATTTTTGGAATTCTAAAGAAAGAATTAACCCTGCTTATGCTATACCAAGCACTTGGTCTTGCAAGTTTAAATCAATTATCGTCCGTTATGAGTAAAGAACAGATGCTTGTCTTTACGATTTTTGTTATCTTTTATATTCCCTGTCTTGCCACAATAGCTGCCATAAAGAAAGAAGTAGGATTGAAAAATTCGCTTATTATAACGGCTGCTACATTTTTCCTTGCATCCCTTCTCGCCTTTGTTGTTAAAATAGTAATGAATGTATGGATATAAAGGTTTATACAGACGGAAGCTGCTATAGTAATCTAAAGATAGGTGGCTGGGGTGTATATATTGTTGCTGGTGAAAGAAGTATAAAGTTTTCTGGTGCCTGTAGTTGCAAAGATTCTACATCCGTTGAGTTTTTAGCTGTTCTTAAGGCGCTTGAGTATTTAGATTATTATTTTGACAACATCGATCGGGTAAGTTTCTATACCGACTGTGATTATGTTGTTAAAGTGATAAGGGAATTTGAAAGTAAAGGTAAGTTTTCATTTAGGTCGAAGACATCGCAAAAAAACAGAAAAAACATTTCAACGCTTCTCCATTATGTCTCTTTGCTGCCTATAGATTGGTATGTGATTAAGTCTCATCGTGGTAATAAAGGCAACAAGATAGCTGACAGCCTTGCGCGAAAGGCGGCACAACTTTACATAAAACAGAAAAAGAAAGGCGACCTTTAGCCGCCTTTTGTGTTAAATTATAGCTTTTTCTTTTAAGACCTTTGCTATTGTCTCTCCTATGTATCCTGGGTTTTCTATTGTATAAACTCCCGCTTCTTTCAATGCCTTGTATTTGGATTCTGCCGTTCCGCTTTTACCCATGATTATAGCGCCAGCATGACCCATTCTTCTTCCCGGTGGTGCTGTTCTTCCCGCTATGAAGGCAAAGACAGGCTTTGTTATTCCACCTTTTTTGATGAATTCTGCTGCCCTTTCTTCTGCATTACCACCAATTTCTCCAACCATCATAACGGCTTCTGTTTCTGGGTCTTCTTCAAATTTCTTAAGCCAGAAGATATAGTCTGTTCCAACAATCGGATCACCACCGATTCCCACACATGTGGACTGACCCAAGCCAGCCTTTGTTATCTGATCTGCCGTTTCATATAGAAGCGTTCCACTTCTTGAGATAATACCTACACTTCCGCGGGTAAATATGTGTCCTGGCATAATACCTATTTTTGCTGCACCAGGTGTTATAATTCCAGGGCAGTTAGGACCTATCAGTGTAACACCTTCTTTCTCTATAACCCTTTTCACTTTTACCATATCAAGCACAGGGATGCCTTCTGTAATACATACAATCGTTTTTATTCCACTGCCAACAGCTTCTAAGATTGCATCTGCCGCAAATGGTGGTGGAACAAATATTAGGCTGACATTTGGGTGCGTCTCTTTTACGGCTTCTTCGACAGTGTTAAATACAGGGATGCCATCAACTTCCTGTCCACCTTTGCCTGGTGTTACGCCTGCTACGATCTTTGTTCCGTATTCTTTACAGGCTTTTGCATGATAGCTGCCTTCCTTACCTGTTATACCCTGCACTAAAACCCTGCTTGTCCTATATACACATACAGCCATTTATTACTTCTCCTTTTTCTCTTCTTTTTGTGTATTTTCTTTTACACTTTTTCCTTTGGCAAGTTCAGAGACCATTTCTGCTGCTTCTTTTAGGTCGTTGGCTACATAGAATTTAAACGATGCTTTCTTTAGTATCTCCATACCTTCTTCTCTGTTCATACCTGTTAGCCTTATCACAACAGGTATGTTTACTTTGACGGTTTTTAGTGCCTGAATAATACCGTTTGCAACCTTGTCGCAGCGAACAATTCCGCCAAAAATATTTATAAAGATTGCTTTCACTTTCGGATCTCTCGTAATTATCTCAAATCCTTTTGCTATGGTTTCTGGTGTTGCTTCACCACCGACATCCAAGAAGTTTGCAGGTTCTCCGCCAGCAAGTTTAATAACATCCATCGTAGTCATTGCAAGACCAGCACCGTTAACCATACATCCGATATTGCCCTGCAATTTTATAAAGTTTAATCCTGAGAATCGTGCTTCAAGCTCATCAGGATCAGCTTCTGTTAAGTCTCTCATCTTTGCTATCTCTTTTCTTCTGTATAGGGCATTATCATCTATATCCATTTTTGCATCAACGGCTAATAGGTGTCCAGATTTCAATACAACAAGTGGGTTTAACTCAAGAAGCGAACAATCCTTCTCGACAAAAACCTTATAAAGTGCGCTAAAAATTTTTGCAGCCTCTTTTTCTTGAGCCATTAAATCTAAATCGTATTTAAGTCTTCTTATCTGATAAGGCAAGAAACCGACAACAGGGTCGATAGGAATCTTGATAATGTCTTCTGGGTATTTTTCTGCTACTTCTTCGATACTCATACCGCCTCTTTTTGATGCGATAACTGTTGGTCTTGATGTTGTTCTGTCAATTATAATGGAAAAATAAAGCTCTCTTTCTATGTCTGCTGCCTTTTCAACAAGCAGTTTTCTGATTATTACACCTTCTGGACCTGTTTGCTTTGTTACCAATTTTTTACCGAATAACTCCTGGGCGTATTGGCGTGCTTCATCTGCTGTCCTTGCAATTTTTACGCCACCTGCTTTGCCTCTTCCGCCTGTTAGAACTTGAGCCTTTAATACAACAGGCAAACCCAATTCCATCGATACCATCCATGCATCATCAGGGAAATAGGTAACCCTACCTTCTGGCACTGGTATGCCATATTGGGTTAAAACTTCTTTAGCCTGATATTCATGAAGTTTCATCAACAACCTCCAAAATAAAAGATAAACTGAAAGTTAATTCATAACCATTACTAAAAATAACACCAAAATAGTGTAAAGTCAATAGAATATGCTGTGTTTTATAAGTAGCAGGAAGCTGTTGCAGCTTTATTTGAGAAGGTTTGGTTTATCTGCTTATAAATGCATAGGCGTTGTGATTGTGAATACTTTCAAAGTTTTCAACTTCTATCTCAAAGTGTGAGATGCGTTTGTCTTGAAGTAGTTTCTGGGTGATGTTTCTTGCTATATCTTCAACGAACATAGGATTGTTGTATGCTTTTTCTGTTACATACTTCTCATCAGGTCTTTTAAGTAGAGAGTAAATATCGCAGCTTGCCGAAGATTCCGCTATATCTATTAGCTCTTCTATCCAGACAAACTCTTTTAAAACCGCTGATATTTTTGCTATGCCGCGTTGATTGTGCGCTCCGTAGTCGCTTATCTCTTTTGAGCATGGACACAGGCTTGTTATAGGCACTTTTACGGTTAATGTTGTCTTTTCGTAGTTGTTTTCATCGCCACAAGCTTTGACTTCGCATTCATAACTCATTAGCGATTTTATGCCTGTTACTGGTGCTTTTTTCTCTATAAAGTAGGGAAAGTTTAGTTCTATGTATGATTTCTTTGCATTTAGTCTTTCTCTCATCTCTTTTAGAATTTTGCCAATCTTTCTTATATCTATGCATTCCCTGTTTTCATTTAGTATTTCTATAAATCTGCTCATGTGGGTGCCTTTAAAATTGCTTGGAAGCAGAACATACATATTTATCTTTGCTATCGTGTGTTGATACTGCTTTGTCTTATCAAGCAATGTTATGGGATATGTGAGATTCTTTACGCCAACCTTGTCTATAGGTATGTTTCTTTCGTCCTTCTGCGATTGAACATCCGCCAGCTTACCCATGTAGGCTATTGTAATTTAGATTGAATCTAAAATCAAATCACTTCTAATCCTTTTGATCTTCTGTAGTACTTTATCACTAAGATCTTTGTAAAATCGTTAAATACAAACCAGACAAGCGCATAAGCCCACATGAATAAAGCCCAGTTTAAGCCTATCGGTGTCATAATACCAAATCCATACATGGCTATTATTGTCCCTATAACCCTTGTTGAGAATGTGGCAAGAAATAGTGTAAGCGACGGATAGGGTTTTTTAAAGAACCAGTCATCAATCCTTGTGTTGTAAATCGTTCCATGTCCTGCTATGACCATCTTTGCAAAGAATATTGATTGAACGAATGAGTACCATGATTCTTTGTCGTTCATATTAACCCATGCAGGAACATGTGGCAGAAAAGTTAATGTTTGTGGATGTAGTTTTAGGTATATCATTACGATGTAGAAGATGGTAAAGCTGCTTAAAACGCCTGCTATGCCAAGCCAGGAAGATAAAACCAGCATCTCGTGCATATCCCATCTGACGGGTTTTTCTCTTACTTTTGTATTATCGTATGCGATAGCAAGTATCGGTATATCGTTAAGTAACGCAAGAACGATAATCATTATCGATGTTAACGGATAAAAGTTAAAAACGATTATTGAAAGCGTCATAAAGATGATGATGCGTATTGTCTCTGCTATACGGAAGATTGTATAGCTTTTCATTCTTTCAAATGTAATTCTTGCTTCTTTTATGGCGTCGATTATGACCTTTAATCCTTCGGTTAGAAGGACGATGTCGGCTGCTGCCCTTGCTGCATCTGTCGCATTGGCTACGGCTATGCCTGTGTCTGCCTTCTTTAGTGCGGGCGCATCGTTTACACCATCGCCTGTCATACCAACAATATGATTGGCTTTCTGCAGTTCATCAACGATAAAGTATTTATCTTCTGGTAACACTTCAGCAAAACCACCAGCTTCTTCAATGATTTTTATTATCTCGCTTTCGTGTCTTTTTACTGCTCCTTTGATAAGTCTGCCTTCAATCTCCTTTTTCACTTCATTAACGATATTGTTGACTTTCTCTTTTATCTCTTCTTCTGAAAGATTTAGGTTTTTTAGAAGGGCTTTGCTTATGACTTCTGAAAGTATCAGATACTCATCGTGTGTCTCGTTTTTTAGTTCTTTTATAGGATAGATGTTTCCTTCGATATCAAGTATTTTGGCTATGTATCTTGCAACGGCTATGTTGTCGCCTGTTATCATTTTGACTTTGACGCCTTTATTCTTTGCTTCTCTGATTGCATCTTTACTATCTGTTCGTGGTGGGTCGTATAGCGGTATTAATCCTACGAATGTAAATTTTGGCTCTCCTGTTTCTTTTACTGCAACACCAAGCGTTCTGAAGCCATCGTTTGCAAATTCATCTATCTTTTTTTGTATCTCTTCATTATCTTTGGGTGAGAGTTTTGAAAGCGTAAGTATAACCTGTGGTGCGCCTTTTGTAATCACCATAGTTCTATTTTCTATCTCAATGGTTGCTTCTGTTCTCTTTGATGATGGGTCGAAGGGTGTAAAATTTATTACCTTGAAATTAGGCAATTCAATATTCTGTTTTTCCAACCAGTCAAATATCGGTTTTTCTATAGGATCGTTATTCTCCTTCTTGCTTGCCAATGCTGCGTATATAAACAGTGTTTTCTCATCATAATCACCAGTTACATACGGTTCTTTTGTTGTCATCCTGTTTTGGGTTAATGTTCCTGTTTTATCAGAGCAGAGTATATCCATACCTGCCATCTCTTCTATTGCTGAAAGTCTGCTTACTATGGCTTTTTTTCGAGCTAAATTTAAAGCACCCACTGCCATTACAACAGTTAAAACGGTGGGTAAGGCAACAGGTATTGCAGATATTGTTAGAACCAAGGAGAATTCCATAAGTTCCCAGATATTTTCGTGTCTTTTTATGCCAACGAAGATGATAAACGAAATCATAATAACCGTTATTATAATAAGGAAGTTGCCAACATTTATAACCATCTTTTGAAAGTGGCTTTTCTGCGTCTTTTCTGCTTTTGCCACAAGCCCGACTGTTTTTCCAAAGTATGTATCTAATCCTGTTGCTACAACTACAGCTTTTGCTTCTTTCTGTTTTACTATTGAATTGGCATAGACTATCTCCTTTTTTCTCTTCTTGACGGGTATGCTTTCACCTGTAAGCGCTGACTGGTCTATCAGTAGGTATCCATCATCTTCTATTATCAAAGCATCGGCAGGGACTATGTCTCCTATCTTTATTTTTATGATATCACCAGGAACAAGAAGCTTTGCGGGTATCTCAACCCATAAGCCGTCCCTTAAAACCAAAGCTTTTCGTGCTAATTTGCTTTTTAGAACTTCTATAGCGTTTAAAGCCTTATGCTCCTGGTAAAAATCCAAAATGGCATTTACAAAAAGCATTATTACGATGATTGTGAAGTCTTCCCATCTATGAACTATTGCGCTTAAGATAGCTGCTGCTTCTATCATCCACGGTATAGGACCATTGAATCTTTTAAGGATTCTCTTAATAAGTGTCTCTTGTTTTTCGGGTATCTCGTTGGGCCCAAATCTTTTTAATCTCTCTTCTGCTTCTTTTAAAGAGAGTCCGTTGTCTTCATCTGTTTTTAATTCTGCTATTACCTTGTAAAGTGGCATATCTTTATAATCTTCAACATTCATCTGAAATCTCCATTCAAGATATTTTCTATCTTTTTGGATGTTTCTTTCATTGATTTTCTTCCCGATTGCTCATAATAGTAATTGTATGCGTCTGGGTATTTTGAGTAATACTTTTGATGGTACTCTTCGGCTTTATAAAATTCACCTGCAGGCAGTATTTTTGTATAGACGGTTATGCCAGCCTTGTTTAGTTTTTCTTTTAGTCTTTCTGCTATCTCTTTCTCTCTATCGTTGAAGTAAAAAATGGCTGTTTCATACTGTTTTCCTATGTCGCAAAACTGACCGTAAGGATTTGTTGGGTCTATGCTTTGAAAAAATACCTTAACCAGCTTTTCGTATGATACTTTATCGGGATCGTATTCAACCTTTATGGCTTCGTAATGTCCGCCTATACCTGCCGATACCTTCTCATAGGTTGGGTTTTTAAGTTTTCCGCCTGTATATCCAACGGTTGTTTTTATTACTCCATCTACATTATCGAATACCTTCTGCATGCACCAGAAACAGCCACCAGCAAATATGGCTATTGATATCTTCATATCTTTAAATTTATCCAAGTTTTTACTTTTGTCTATTTTTTTGCTAAAAACTAAGTATGCGTCTGTTGATTGTTGTGGTGCTGATGTTGATAATACCAATACAAGTAGTTGCTAAGGATTTAGAATTAAAATCATTTAAGGCGAAGTATAAGTTTGATTTTAGCGGACTTGTTGCTGGCAAGGGTGAATTAAAGGCAAATCTTGATAACAATACCTACACCATAAGCTTCAGTGGCAAGACGATATCGCCTGTGAAGTGGTTCTTTAAATTAAAGGTGAAAATTAAGGATGTGATGGATTTACTAAACAATAGGGATGTCTATTTTTACTCTTCAATAGAAAGGCCAAAGAAGACAAAAAGGGTTTATGTTAGATTTGACAACATAACGCAGGCAACCGTTATATATCAGAAGAATTCAGATAAGAAAAAGTATGTTATAAGGTCAAAAAATGGTGTTTACTCACCTTTGACTGTCTATATGTTTTTTATTACGCATAATATAGAATTGGGTAAGGTATATTACAGAGATATTGTTGTCTCAAAGAAGCTTTACAGGGTGAAGATTATACCGCTAAAAAAAGAGACGATAAATTTAGACCCTTTTGGAAGAAAAAAGGGCAAGATAGAGACTTTGAAGGTAGAGCTTTTCTTTTACAAGCTTGATAAAAACGGCAATCTTTTAAAGAATGGCAGGGTTAAAAAGCTTATTGTATGGGTATCACTTAAGCCGCCGCAGACGCCGATTTTAATACAAATGTGGCATATTGTTGGTGTGTTTGAAGCAAAACTTGTCAATGTGGAAATTTACTAAAAATATAGCTTACCTTTTTTGTTTTTGATGTTATAATATCGGCAGTTTAAAAGTGGGAGGAGAAAATGTCTTTCGTGCATCTGCATAATCATTCAGAATACAGCCTATTAGACGGAGCAAGCAGACTTGATAGAATGATAAAGAAGGCAAAAGATAGTAATATGAAGGCTGTTGCTTTAACCGATCATGGAAATATGTTTGGAGCGCTTGAGTTTTATAAGATAGCCAAAGCAGCAGGCATAAAGCCTATTTTGGGTTTTGAAGGTTATATATCGCCAACAAAGCTTGATGATAAGCAGACAAAAGGCAACTATCATATCACTTTACTTGCAAAGAATAATAAGGGATATGAGAATTTAATGTATTTGTGCAGTGTTGGTTTCTTAAAGGGTTTCTATTACAAGCCAAGAATAGATAAAGATCTTCTAAGAGAATATTCAGAAGGCATTATAGCAGGCAGTGCCTGTCTTCATGGAGAAGTTCAACTAAAGCTTCTAAGTGGTGATTACGAAGGCGCAAAAAAGGCCGTTTATGAATATAAAGAGATATTCGGCAAGGACAACTTCTTTTTAGAGATTATGAGACACGGACTTGAAGACCAGGAAAAGATTGATAAGGATCTAATAAGACTTGCCATTGAGACGGATACACCACTTGTTGCAACAAACGATTGCCACTATTTGAACAAGGAAGATGCAGAAGCTCAAGATGCTCTGCTTTGCGTGCAGACAAACAAGCATATAAGCGATGAAGATAGAATGAGAATGGGCACAAACGAATTTTACTTCAAGACAGAAGAAGAGATGCTTGAAGTATTTAAAGATAACCCTGAATTTGTCCATAACTCTGGCTATATAGCAGATATGTGTAATGTTGAACTTGAGATAGGAAAACTCACACCGCCGCATTACAAAACACCCGATGGCAGCGATGAGAGAGAGTATTTAAGAAAACTTGCCTACGAAGGGTTGGAAATAAAGACAAAAGGTTTTAATGAAGATAAAAGAGAGCTTTACAGAAAAAGGCTTGAACACGAACTTAACATAATAGAACAGATGGGCTTTTCTGGATACTTTCTAATCGTTTGGGACTTTATCAACTATGCGAAGAAGAACAAGATTCCCGTAGGGCCCGGTAGAGGTTCAGCAGCAGGCAGTCTTGTCTCATACTGCATAGGCATAACAGACATTGACCCGATAAAGTATAACCTTCTCTTTGAGCGATTCTTAAATCCTGAAAGGGTAACGATGCCAGATATTGATGTTGACTTCTGCGCAGTAAGAAGGGACGAAGTTATACATTATGTCAGAGAGAAGTATGGTGAGCATAATGTTGCTCAGGTTATTACATTTGGAACGATGAAGGCAAAGGCTGTTGTCAGGGATGTGGCACGGGTTTTAGGTTTTCCTTACAAGGAAGCAGACAGAATTGCAAAGATGATTCCAGATAACGAGACACTTGATGGTGCGATTAAATCAAATCCACAGCTTAAAAGTGAGATAGAGAACAATAATGAAATAAAGAAACTGTTTGAGATATCAAAGGTTTTGGAAGGTGTTAAAAGGCATGCGTCTATCCATGCAGCAGGTGTTGTTATCTCAACCGAACCTATTTATAAGAAGTGTCCACTTTATAAAGCACCAGGTGAAGATACGATAGCAACCCAGTTCTCAAAGGATCTGCTTGAAGACATTGGACTGATAAAGTTTGACTTCTTGGGACTTAAAAACTTGACTGTTATTGATGAGACGGTAAGGCAGATAGGTAATGATTTTGATATATCGAAGATTCCACTTGATGATGAGAAAACATTTGAACTTTTAAGGCGTGGCGATACGCTTGGCGTGTTTCAGCTTGAATCTTCTGGCATGCAAAGACTGATAACAGAATTAAAACCAACCGTATTTGAAGATTTGATAGCCCTTGTTGCTTTGTATAGACCAGGACCGCTTGGTAGCGGTATGGTTCAGGATTTTATAGACAGAAAGCACGGCAAAAAGCCTATCGAATACCCACTGCCAGAGCTTGAAGATATACTAAAAGACACATACGGCATCATTCTATATCAAGAGCAGGTTATGCAGATAGCAAGTAGGCTGGCAGGTTATTCGCTTGGTGAAGCAGATATCCTAAGAAGGGCGATGGGTAAAAAGAAGAAGGAAGTGATGGAAGAGCAGCGTGGCATATTCGTAAGCAGAGCCGTTGAAAGAGGCATAAACAAAGCCAAAGCAGAAGAGATATTTGACTTGATGGCAAAGTTTGCAGAGTATGGTTTTAACAAATCCCATTCTGCAGCTTATGCTTATATTGCCTATCAGACGGCCTATCTAAAAGCCCACTATCCTGCCTATTTTATGAGCGCATTACTAACAAGCGAAAAAAATAACACAGACCAGATAGCAAAATACATAGAAGAGTGCAACAGGATGCATATAACTGTTCTACCGCCAGATATAAATGATAGTTTCCATGATTTTGCCGTTGCCGAAAAAGACGGCAAAAAGGTTATAAGATTTGGGTTTTCTGCTATAAAGAATGTGGGTGATGCGGCTATAGAAAACATCATAGAAGTAAGAAAAGAGAAAAGGTTTGAAAATATTTTTGACTTTCTAAAAAGGGTTGATACAAGAAAGGTCAACAGAAAGGTTATAGAAAGCTTAATAAAAAGCGGCTGTTTTGATTCTCTTGGCACAGATAGAGCAACCCTGCTTGCCAATCTTGATGCGATACTTGATTGGGCAAACGAAAAAAATAAGAAAAAAACAAAAAAGATGCCTTCACTGTTTGGCTCTGTAAAGGAAGAAAAAGAGAACTATCCCGAACTTAAAAAGGTTGAAGATATATCTGAAGAGAAGATTTTAGAATACGAAAGAGAACTTTTGGGCTTTTTTGTCAGTGCCAATCCTATATCTAAATATAAAAATTTGATAGAAGCCATTATTAATGCTACAAGCCAGACAGCAAAAGAGAAGTTTGATAGCGAACTTATAATGGCAGGTATCCCAGTATCCGTTAGAAAAACAAGAACGAAGAAGAAAGAGACGATGGCTTTTGTTAAATTTATGGACATAGACGGCACATTTGAAGCCACAGTTTTTCCTGCACTTTACAAAGATAAGGGTGAATTGTTTGAGAAGAATAAACTGCTTATAGTCATTGGAAATTTAGATCCTACAACAGAAAAGGCCAATTTAATAGTTAAAGATGTGATAGAATACGATAAAATTAATGAGTTTGTTAAAAGCGTTGAGCTGATTTTGGCAGAAAAGGATATTGAGATTGTGGAGAAGTTAAAATCGGTGGCAGAAAGAAACAAGGGAGATAAGCCTTTGCTTATAAAGTTTAAAGATAGCAACACATTATACACAATACAAACCATGATGAAGATAGCCATAAACAACATTCTATTGGATGCTTTGAAGCGTTATAATGTAAGATACAGACTTAAATTAGATAGGGAGTTTGGTTTATGAAGATATTGATTACAGGTGTGGCTGGGTTTATAGGTTTTCATCTTGCAAATAGACTTGCAGAAGAAGGTTTTGATCTGTTTGGCATAGATAACATAAACGATTATTACGATGTAAACTTAAAGTATGGGAGATTGAAGGAATCTGGCTTTGAAGGATCTTTTGAGTATGGAAAGGTTTTTAAGTCAAGCAAGTATCCATCATACAGATTTGCAAAGATAGATTTAAAGGATAAACAGGCTATAGATAATCTGTTTAAGGAAGAAAAATTTGATGCTGTATGTAACTTGGCTGCTCAGGCTGGTGTTAGATACTCCTTAAAAAATCCTTATTCTTACATCGACAGCAATATATATGGCTTTTTGAATATACTTGAAGCATGCAGACACTTTGATGTTGAAAACTTATGCTTTGCTTCATCGTCAAGCGTTTATGGTTTGAACAAGAAGCAGCCGTTTTCTGAAAAAGACAATGTTGACCATCCTATAAGCTTGTATGCTGCAACAAAAAAATCGAATGAGCTTATGGCTCATACCTATAGCTACCTTTACGGGATAAGGGCAACAGGCTTAAGGTTTTTTACGGTTTACGGACCCTGGGGAAGGCCTGATATGGCTTTGTTTAAATTCGTTAAAAACATTTTGGAAGATAAACCCATTGATGTTTATAACTATGGCAAAATGGAAAGGGATTTCACCTATATTGACGATATAGTTGAAGGTGTAGTAAGGGTAATAAAGAATCCTGCAAAGCCTAATGATAAATGGGATGCTTTAGACCCAGATCCATCATCATCAAAGGTGGCTTACAAGATTTATAATATAGGCAATAATTCACCTGTTAAGTTAGATAGATTTATAGAGATAATAGAGAAGGAATTGGGTAAAAAGGCAAAAAGAAACCTTATGCCCATGCAGCCGGGCGATGTTGAATCGACCTATGCCGATGTATCATCCTTGATTGAAGATTTAGATTATAAACCATATACGCCACCTGAGATTGGCATCAAAAGATTTGTAGAGTGGTATCGCTCCTTTTATAAAATTTAACCGTTAATTAGTTAATTTTTAACCAAAAGTTATTGACAAAATCCGAACTATGCTATACTTTGAAAAGTAGGAGGAATTGTTTAATTTTTGTTAGCTAACTAATTTTTTAGGGGAGGTGTCTCTATGCGTAAGTTTGGCTATCTTGTTTTGGCTGTTATGTTTCTTGTATTGGGGTTGAGCTTTCAGGCTCAATCAAAGATTACCTTTGTAACCATCGGAACCGGTGGAGTTACAGGTGTTTACTATCCTACTGGTGGTGCTATCTCTAAGATGGTTAACTCCAAGTATAAACAGTATCACATCAAGATGACCGTTGAATCGACGGGTGGTTCTGTTTACAATATCAATGCTGTTTTAAGTGGAGATTTAGACTTTGGAATCTGCCAGTCTGATAGACAGTATCAAGCTTGGTATGGACTTGCAGAATGGAAAAACAAAGGCCCACAGAAAGACCTAAGAAGCGTTTTTACCCTGCATCCTGAATCAATCACACTTGTTGCAAGCGTAAAAAGTGGCATAAAGAGTGTTTATGATCTTAAAGGTAAAAGGGTTAATCTTGGAAATCCAGGATCTGGTCAGCTTCAGAATTCAAAGGATATTTTAAAGGCTTTCGGTATCTCTTTAAAGGATATAAAGCCTGAATATGTTAAAGCTGTTGAAGCACCTGGTCTTCTTCAGGATGGAAGAATCGATGCATTTTTCTTTACCGTTGGGCATCCAAACGGCAATATAAAGGAAGCAACAAGTGGAAGGATTAAGGTTAGAATAGTTCCTATCACTGGAAAACCGGTTGAAAAATTACTCAAAGAGCATCCATATTATGCTAAATCTGAGATTCCTGTTAAGAAATTTTACCCGATGGCTGCAAATGAGAAGGATACTGTATGGACAATTGGCGTTAAAGCTACAGTTGTTACAAGCGCAAAAGAACCTGAGAATGTTGTTTATGCCATAACAAAAGAGGTATTTGAAAATCTTGACACATTCAAGAAACTTCACCCTGCACTCTCTGTTTTGACAAAGAAGAATATGCTTGAAGGTTTAACTGCACCTATACATCCGGGTGCACTCAAATATTACAAAGAGAGTGGTTTGATTAAATACATACCTAAGCGCCTTATTCAGCAGTAAAAGATAAAGGGTGGTTTTTGTGCCACCCTTTTTTTAATTTTTTTAAAAGCTTTTTAGGGGTGTGTTCTTATGGATGACAGCAAAAGAAAGATAGTTGAAGAATTAATAAGGGAAGATACAGGCGATGTAAGGATATTGAATAAATACGAAAAATATCTTGTTTTGTTTATTGGTGTTTCGTGGGCTTTGTTTCAGCTTTCCATAGCAAGTTGGTTAACATTAGACAGCACATTCTCCCGTTCTATCCATCTTGCCTTTGCTATGGCTATGATTTTTCTATCCGTTCCATTTTTTAAAAAGAGAAGAATAAAATTCCTTCCATTTTTATCCCAAAGGGAAGGTATTCCATGGATAGATTATATATTTGCTATTGTTGGTGTTGTATCCGCTTTGTATATCACTATCGCCTGGAATGGTATTATGATGAGAATGGGTTCTCCCAATCTTACAGATAAGATATTCGGTCTTTTACTTATATTGATGGTTTTTGAAGCAACAAGAAGAGCCGTTGGACCTGCACTGCCTATCGTTGGAATACTTTTTACTCTTTATGGTTTTTTGGGACCGAATTTACCCGATCTATTTGCCTATAAAGGTGTTACGCTTGATAAATATGTAAGCCAGCTTTCCTTATCAACTGAAGGTATATTTGGAATACCGTTAAGGGTTTCAACCAATATCGTTTATCTTTTTGTTTTACTTGGTGCTATGCTTGATAAAGCCGGAGCTGGCAAGTTTTTTATTGACCTTGCCTTTGCCGGTTTGGGTCGTTATAAGGGTGGACCTGCAAAATCTGCCGTTGTGGCAAGCGGTTTGACCGGTTTGGTTTCTGGTTCATCTGTTGCCAATGTTGTAACAACAGGCACATTTACGATTCCTTTGATGAAAAAGACAGGTTATCCTGCAACAAAGGCTGGTGCTACGGAAGTTGCAGCAAGCATAAACGGTCAGCTTATGCCACCTATAATGGGTGCGGCTGCATTTATCATAGCAGAATATGTTAATGTTCCCTATATACAGGTTGTAAAAGCCGCATTTATTCCAGCGTTGGTTGCTTATATTACACTTTTCTATGTTTCCCATCTTGAAGCAAGCAAACTTGGGTTAAAAGGATTACCAAAAGAAGAACTGCCAAATGCAAAAGAGGTTTTAAAAAACGGTTTTCACTATCTTGTTCCTATCACTTGGCTTGTTGTGGAACTTATGGTTTTAAGGCATTCTCCAGCAATGTCTGCCTTTAGAACCATAATAATCCTTATATTTGTTATTCTTTATCAGGAGTTAAGAAGAATAAAGAAAGAAGGGATAAGCTTAACAGAAGCTATAAAAAGCACCTTTAGTCTTATAGGAGAAGCTTTCCTGTCTGGCTCAAGGAATATGGTTATAGTTGCCCTTGCTTGTGCTTCGGCTGGTATAGTTGTTGGTCTTGTAGCAACAGGCATAGGAAGTATGATAACCGAACTTGTAGATACTATGTCTCATGGCAATATATACCTGCTTCTTATCATAACTGCTATGGCAAGTCTGCTTCTTGGTATGGGTTTACCTACCACGGCTAACTATATAGTTATGGCTTCTTTAACAGCGCCTGTTATAGTTACCATAGCTCAAAATTATGGATTTTTCGTTCCATTAATAGCAGCTCATCTGTTCTGTTTCTATTTTGGAATAATAGCAGACGATACGCCGCCTGTAGGTTTGGCTGCCTATGCTGCTGCTGCATTGGCTGATGCTGACCCGATACCTACAGCCGTTCAAGGGTTTATCTATGATATGAGAACGGCTATATTACCCTTTATGTTTGTTTTCAATCCTGACCTTATTCTTTACAACATAACAAGTTGGCCAAAGATAGTAATGATATTTGTTATGGCTATTTTAGGTTCTTTTGCCTTTGCAAGTGCATTACAGGGATGGTTTTTAACCAGAAATAAATGGTATGAGATACCGTTTTTCTTGGCTGCATCATGGATTTTGTTTAATCCTGCAGGTCTTCTTCACTGGTTGCATCTTCCAGATAATATGAAATACTACATGTACTTAGTTGGTCTTTTGATTTTAGGGCTTTTATACATCGAACAAAAGGCAAGAATAAAAGCTCAGCCACAAGCCGCTTAAGGAGGGCATTAGCTTGTTTTGTTTAAATATGAATGTTAAGGATTTGCCGCTGTCTGCCACTTTGGAGATAAACGAAAGAAGTAATGAACTTTTAGAAAAAGGCATTAAGGTGTATAAGTTGGGTTTGGGTCAGTCCCCGTTTAATGTCCCAGATCCTGTTGTTGAAGAGCTAAAACGATATGCCCATGTTAAGGATTATTTGCCAGTAAAGGGATTGCTAAAATTAAGGGAAGCTGTCTGTGAATATTACTTCAAAAGCCAGGGTGTAAGATTTAATCCCGATAATATTTTAATAGGTCCTGGTTCAAAAGAACTTATGTTTATAGCCCAGCTTGTTATGTATGGAGAGCTTCTGCTTGCATCCCCAAGCTGGGTTTCCTATGCTCCACAGGCCAGGATTTTGGGAAGAAATGTTGTTTGGCTTAACACAAAAGAAGAAGATGATTGGCTTTTGATGCCTGATGTTGTTGATGACTATTGCAAAAATAATAAATATTCTCAAAAGATTATAATACTCAATTATCCTAACAACCCTACAGGCAAAACATATCCGCTTAATCTTTTAAAGGATTTGGCTGAAGTGTTTAGAAAGCATGGCGTTATAGTGATATCCGATGAGATTTACGGAGAACTGCATCACGAAGGTAATCATATCTCAATAGCCAAGTTTTATCCTGAAGGAACAATTATAAGCAGTGGTTTGAGTAAGTGGGCTGGAGCAGGTGGTTGGCGTCTTGGCACATTTGCTATACCAGATGAGTTAAGAATCTTGGCAGATAAGATGGCTTCTGTTGCAAGTGAGACATTTACATCTGTTAGCGCTCCCATCCAGTATGCTGCGGTAAGGGCTTTCAATATAGATGAAGCTTTACAGGATTACCTATCAAGAAGTAGGGCTATCCTAAAGGCTTTGGCTAAGTACATTTTTGATAAATTTAACAAAGTCGGTATAAGTGTGTCTTTGGCAGATGGTGCTTTTTATTACCTGCCAAACTTTTCCAAGTTTAAGGAGAAATTTAACAGAATAGGCATAAAAACAAGCAGAGAACTTTGTAAAAAAGCCCTTGAAGATATTCAGGTTGCATTTTTGCCCGGCGATGATTTTGGAAGACCTTCAGATGAATTGACAGTGAGAATAGCTTATGTTGATTTTGATGGTAAATTGGCTTTGGAAGCTGCAAAAAATGAAGAGATTAACGAAGAATTTTTAAGGAGATACTGCTCAAATACGATGGTTGCAATTGACAGAATTTGCGATTGGGTTGCTGGTTTATAAAAAAATGATAAATTTGAAAAATTCCTCTTGACTTTTCCCCCAAAGTGTATTATATTCTCATTCCGTCGCTTGAAAGCGACA
>CAYTZD010000015.1:0-26577 GCA_964442345.1 uncultured Hippea sp.
ACAAAAAATCTTAAAATTATTGCCTATACGGTAAAATTATGTTAATCTTGCAAAATGAAAATTTCGAAGGAGAGGTGTGCGAGATGAAAAAAGGCATTCATCCAAAGTATGAGCTTACAACAATAAGATGTGCATGCGGAAACGAAGTGGTTACAAGGTCAACAGTGCCAAATCTTACTGTTCAGGTGTGTTCAAAATGTCATCCATACTTCACAGGCAAACAGAAGATAGTTGACGAAACTGGAAGGGTTGAAAAATTCAATAGAAAATACAGAAGAAACACAACAAACTAAAAGTTTTGGAGGTAAATAAAAATGGACGGCAAAAGCGATACCTTCAACATCGATAAAGAGTTAGATTTAAGAAGCCAAGATGAACAGACCATAACAGAAAAGGTACAGAAAGCTCTGGAGTCTGTTAAAAAGGGCAACTTCATGCTGGTTTATGTAAACAGATACGAAGATATATCTGTAGTAGCAAAGGCAGCATTCGCAGTAAAAGCCACTGTTGACAATGTGCTTAAGAAAAACGAGAACGACTGGGTGGTAATGGTAAAGAATGAAGTGCCCGTAGCTCAAGCTGGATAGAGCGTAAGACTCCGGATCTTAAGGTTGGGGGTTCAAATCCCCCCGGGTACGCCATGATAAGAAGTGTAGGTCAGATTATAAAGGAAGAATTGGTAAAGAGTGAAGTATTTGAAAAAGTTTATGTTGCTGAGCTTGTTTTTGAAGCCTTAAAACATGTGTTGGGAGAAGGTCTGTCATCTCAACTTACCATAAAGGGCTTTAGAAATAAGACAGTGTGGATAGGAACGCCAAGTTCTGTTTTTTCTCAAGAGCTTTCGTTCTTTGAGAGTGAAATAGTAAAAAGGGTAAATGAACTCATCGGTGAAGATGTTTTAAAAAGCGTTAGATTTGAAGAGTCATGGAAGAGAAAGAGAAGATAGCAGAAAAAACTTAGGAAGACGACGATTGGGAAGACGATCCAAGAGGCATTTCGCCGGGTTGTGGTTAAAAGCTGCAACCTAAAGGTAAAGGAGTTAGTATCGTGAAAAAGGCAATTCTTGTTATAGGGTGTGGTGTGGCTTTTTTGCTTGCAGGGTGTTCATCACACAAAAAAATCATACCACATGAAGAAGAGAAACCAGCTTATGAATGGTACAATGAAGGCGTCCAGTATTACATAAACCACGATTATCAAGAAGCAGAACACGCTTTAACGATGATAAATGCTCAGCATCCTGGTAGTATCTATGCAAAAAGAGCCACGCTTATTCTCGGCGATGTCTATTTTGCCAAAGGAGATTACATACTCGCACGAGACTATTATAAAAAATTCTTAAAGCTTTATCCAAACAGCAAAGATGTTATATATGCTAAATACAAAATAGCCCTAAGCTATTATATGGAGAGAAATGGCTATCAATGCGATGCAACACCTGTAAGAAAAGCCATAAAAGAGTTTTTAAAACTGCTAAAGGAGTACCCAGATAACCCATACAAAGATAAAATTTTCTATTATCTCACAAAAAGCGTCGAAGAACTATACAAACACGAACTATTTGTGGCAAAATTCTATGCCGATTTAGAAGAGTTTAAAGCCGCAGAGAATAGATTGAACTATATGTATAAACACTTCAAAAGCATAAAATTTAACGATGAGATGCTGTATTATCTCTCAAAGGTATATTATGCTTTAGGAAGAAAAAAAGAAGCTTACGGGTTCTTTAAAGAGCTTAAAAATAGATTTCCAAATAGTGAATACGCAGAAGAGTTAAGAAAGCTATTTCATGAGTAATAAGATCGCTTTTGATATATTGGAGATTCTTATAAAACACGATTACATATGGGAACCTGCATGTGATGTATGCACAATAAACAATAAAATAATTGTAGAACTTGATATACCAAACCTTGATATAAACAGCTTAAGCATTAATATTGTAAATGGACTAAAACTTGAAGTCTTAGGAGAAAGAAAAAGGACAAATAGAAAAGAAGGTATTTACCTTTTAGCCGAAAGGGTCTTTGGCAAGTTCAAAAAAACCATAGATCTACCCAAGACTTCAGAAAAAGTGCAAAATATAGACTATAAAGACGGGATATTAAAAATAGTGATGCAAGGAGTAGAAGATGAGTGAAACAAACAACGACACCATGCAGATACCAGAAATAGCACCTGTCCTTCCGCTTAGGGATATGGTTGTTTTTCCATATATGATAGTGCCACTATTTGTTGGGAGAGACTTCTCAATCAAAGCAATAGACGAAGCGCTATCAAAGGATAGAATAATCGTAACACTAACCCAAAAAAAGGCAAATACCGACGAGCCAACAGCAAACGATATGTATCATACTGGGACGGCATGTCTAATCTTAAGAATGTTAAAGATGCCAGACGGCAGAGTGAAAATTCTGGTTCAAGGATTGAAGAAGGTAAGAGTAAAAGAGTTCAAACAATTCTCACCATACATAGAAGCGCAGATAGAAGAGAAGATAGACATTCCGCCACTAACAGAGTATCAGGAGATGGAAGTTGAAGCCTTAATGCGCACAATAAAGGATCAGCTTCAGCAGTTGGCTGCCTACAATAAGAACATCCCAAACGATATAGTCGTCATAGCAAATAACATAGAAGAGCCCGACAAATTTGCTGATATCATAGCAAGTAATATTCAGTTAAAGACGCATATAGCTCAAGAGCTTTTAGAGATAGAATCCGTTGAAAACAAACTAAGAAAGCTAAACGAGATACTTGATAAGGAATTGCAGCTGTTGGCGCTTCAAACAAAGATTCAAAATCAGGCAAAGGAAGAGATATCCAAAACGCAGAAAGAGTACTTCTTGCGAGAGCAGATGAAAGCCATCAAAAAAGAGCTTGGCGAAGGCGACATATCCGATGAGATAGAAGAACTAAAAGAGAAAATCAAAAAGGCAAAGATGCCAAAAGAAGCCCAGAAAGAAGCAGAGAAACAGCTCTCAAGGCTTGCAAAGATGCATCCAGATTCAGCAGAAGCAAATGTAATCAGAACATACTTAGACTGGATGATTGCAATGCCATGGAACAAGCGTTCAAAAGAGAAGATAAACATAAAAGAAGTTCAAAAAATCTTAGACGAAGACCACTATGACATCAAAGAAGCAAAAACACGAATTCTTGAGTATCTCTCGGTTAAAAAACTAAAACAGGATATGAAGGGACCTATTCTATGCTTTGTTGGACCGCCAGGCGTAGGCAAAACTTCACTTGCAAAGTCTATAGCAAGGGCAATAAACAGAAAACTCGTAAGAATATCGCTTGGTGGTGTAAGGGACGAAGCAGAGATAAGAGGCCACAGAAGAACCTATGTTGGAGCACTGCCAGGCAGAATTATTCAGGGATTAAAACAGGCTGGCGTTAAAAACCCTGTATTCGTGTTAGACGAGATAGATAAGCTTAGCAGGGATTTTTCAGGAGACCCAGCAAGCGCTTTACTTGAAGCATTAGACCCTGAACAAAACAACGAATTTGAAGACCACTATCTTGGCGTTCCATTTGATTTAAGCGAAGTATTCTTTATAACAACGGCAAACACAACAGAAACAATACCAGCGCCACTGCTTGATAGAATGGAAGTGATAAGGTTAAGCGGCTATACAGTTGAAGAGAAGATGAAAATAGCCAAGAAATACATAATACCAAAACAGATAAAAGAACACGGCCTTGAAAACTTCAAGATAAACTTCACCGATGCCGCTATAAGAAAGATTATAGAGAACTATACTCGCGAAGCAGGCGTAAGAAATCTTGAAAAAACCATATCAAAGGTTTTAAGAAAGATAGCAAGAAAAATAGCTGAAGGCTCAAAGGAAACAGAATTCTCAATAACGGCAAACAACATAACCAAATACTTGGGTGTTCCACCGTTTAATGTAGATGAGAAACTCGACAAAGACTATGTTGGCATAGCAACAGGCCTTGCGTGGACGCCTGTGGGTGGTTCAATTCTGTTTATAGAAGTCTCAAAAGTCAAGGGTTCTGGCAAGTTAATCTTAACAGGCTCCTTGGGTGATGTTATGAAAGAATCGGCTCAGGCTGCCTTAACATTTGCTCGAAGCAGATACAAAATGCTTGGACTTGAAGAAGATTTCCATGAAAAATACGACTTACACATACATGTTCCAGAAGGTGCAACGCCAAAAGATGGCCCAAGCGCAGGCATAACAATGGCAACGGCGATTATCTCCTGCTTAACCGAAATACCCGTAAGACACGATATAGCTATGACAGGTGAGATAACCTTACGCGGCAGAATCTTGCCGATTGGCGGATTAAAGGAGAAAACACTTGCTGCACTGCGTGCTGGCATAAACGAGATAATTATACCGTATGACAACAAAAAGGATGCAGAAGAAGTTGCAAATCAGATAAAATCCAAAAAACTCAAATACCATTATGCCAAAACAATGGAAGATGTGCTTCAGAAAGCTTTAACAAAACCTTTAAACATTGAATAGATGGCAAATTTTGAAAATTTTTTAGCCGTAAAATACATAAAATCGTCAAAGGGGAAAGAGAGATTAATCTCTTTCTCTTCCCTTATGTCAATCTTGGGCATCGTGATAGGTGTTGCTGCCTTAATCATCGTTATGGGTGTGATGAACGGCTTTGATAAAGAGCTTGAAAAGAAAATCTTAGACATCACGCCACATGTGTTTATAAAAAACAGCTACGGTGTATTTGATTACAACAATTCGCTTATAAACAAGCTAAAAAAGGAAAAGGGTGTCAAATCTGTCTATCCGCTGCTTACAACCCAGGGAATGATAAGCTGCTGCAATTTCTCATCTGGTATCGTTATAAACGGCATAAATCCAGATAAAAACAACCCTGCAGAAAAATACATAATCAAGGGTAAATTAACAGATAACGGCGTAATTGTTGGTTATGAGCTTGCAAAAATACTTGGCATAGGTATTGGGGATACGATAAGAATTATTCTGCCTTTTGGTAAGACAACACCGTTTGGCTTTGCACCGCTTTCATTTAAAGTGCCTGTAAGTGGCATCTTCAAATGCGGCATGTATGATTACGATTCAACCTTTGTTTATATCCCACTTGATATACTGTGGAGTAAAACCAACCTAAAAGGCAAGATAAATACAATAGCAATAGAACTAAAAGATCCTTTTAAGGCAGAAGATTTCTCAAATAGAATAGCTATGCAACTGCCGATAAATTTTTACACATCAAACTGGATTCAGATAAACAGTAATTTCTTTACAGCATTAAAGCTTGAGAAGGCAGCGATGTTTATTATCCTGCTTCTGGTCGTGCTTGTTGCAGCGTTTAATATTACAAGTTCTCTAACAATGATGGTTATGGAGAAAACAAAGGAGATAGCAATACTTAGAAGCTTAGGTGCAACCGAAAAAAATATCAAAAATATATTCATAAAACAGGCAGCTATTATTGGCATAATCGGTGTGCTTATTGGTGATGTTTTGGGTATAACCTTAAGCCTTCTGCTTAAAAAATACCACTTCATAGAACTTCCCAAAAGCGTATATTACATAACAACAATTCCAGTGGATATAAATATTTTCTACATCTCTCTAATCAGTATTCTATCTTTTATCCTTACACTTATCTCTGGCATCTATCCTGCATCCAAAGCATCAAAACTTGATATCGTGCAGGTTTTAAGGTCATGACAATACTAAAAGCAATAAATATAAAAAAGGGCTTCTCATCGCCAAACGGCACAATAACCATTCTAAATGGGATAAACCTTGAAGTTCAAGAAAAAGAGATGGTTGCGATAATGGGTGTTTCAGGATCTGGCAAAAGCACCCTATTGCATATTCTTGGTCTATTAAACAGTCCAGATGAAGGTAAACTTATCTTTCTAAATAAAGATATAGACTTTAACAACACCAAAAAACTCGCCCGAATCAGAAATGAGCAGATTGGTTTTGTGTTTCAGTTTTACTCTCTAATGGGAGAATTAACGGTTTATGAGAATATTGCCCTACCCTTTATGATAAAAAACAATTCAAAACCAGCAAAAGATACGGTTTTAAAGCTACTTGACCTTGTTGGACTAAATAAAAACAAAATAGATGTCTATCCCAACACGCTCTCAGGCGGAGAATTGCAAAGAGTGGCTTTAGCACGGGCTTTGATAAATTCACCAGACCTACTTATAGCAGATGAGCCAACAGCCAATCTTGACAAAAAGAGTTCAATAGATATAGTAAAGACTATGAAACAAATCAACCAAGAAACTGGGCATGCTTTTATTATAGCTACACATAGCTTGGATGTTGCAAAAGTGTGTGATAGAATACTATACCTTTCGGAAGGGGTTTTAAGTGAAAAAATTTAGTATTTTCTTATTAATATTTTTGGTTTTATCTACTGTCTCAATAGCTAAAGCCGACAAGATAATCTCAGTAAACATAGAAGGCACATTAAGAACAGACAAAGAGACACTCTTAAGCGTAATAAACACCAAAACAGGAGAAGAACTATCATTAAAAAAGATAGACGAAGACATCTTAAATATCTACGACTTAGGCTTTTATAAAACCGTATCAGCATACATAACAAAAACAGAAAATGGAGATATCTTAACATTCAAAGTAAAAGAGAAACCATCTGTCAGATACATTATTTTTGAAGGAAACGATGAGATATCAGACAAAAACCTGCAGAAAGCCTTAAAGATAAAGCCATACAATATTTTAAATAAGAAGCTTATTGAAGAGACAATCAGCAATATGCTTGGTATGTATGCAGGCCGCGGAATGTATTTAACGAGAATAACATACTCTCTAAAAAAACAGCCTAACAACAGGGTTGATATCATCTTCCATATAAAGGAGAGCAAAGAGACTGTAATACGGGATATAAATATTATCGGCAACAAACATTTAAGCATAAGCGAACTTAAAGACGGATTAAAGAACCATGTGAAAAAGGGACCTTATATCCTGACATGGCTGCCATGGTTTTATACGGGAAAATTGAGAATCGATGCACTTGAAAGCGATAGACAAAAAATCATAGATAAATACCTTTCGAGAGGATTTTTGGATGTAAATGTAAGTGAGCCTATCGTAAACATAGAACCAGATACAGGCATTATCCACATAGATATCTCAATCAAGGAAGGCCCAAAATATACGCTTAAATACATAAAATTCAAAAATACAGAACCTTATAAACCAAAAGAGTTGCTTAAAGCATTGGATATGGAGATAGGCAAGCCATTTAACATGGTAAAACTAAGAGAAGGCATAGAAAAAATAACCGACATGTATGGAGATAAGGGCTATGCCTTTGCCGATGTGAATCCTGTTATAAAGAAGGATAAGAAAAACCACACCGCAGGTGTAACGCTTATCGTAGATAAGGGTCCTAAGGTTAGTATTGCAAGAATAGAGATAACAGGCAATGTAAGAACGCACGATAATGTTATAAGAAGGGAACTTCTATTAAAAGAAGGAGATATCTATTCAACAAGCAAGATAGCAAAATCAAAGAGAAACCTTATAAATCTAAACTTCTTTGAAAATGTCAAGATAGAAACAAAAAAGGCAGGCGCAAAAAAGCTTAAAATGATAGTTCATGTAAAAGAGAAACGCACAGGAATGCTAAAAATCGGAGCAGGATACGGCTCATATACGAAGTTTTCAGTGATGGGTTCAATAGCTGAATCCAATCTATTTGGAACAGGTATTCATGGCAAACTATCGGCAAATATCTCTTCTAAATCGTCCTATTTTGATTTAAGTTTAGTCAATCCCTGGTGGCACAATAGACCAATCGCTGTAGGTGTTGATATATTCCATCACAAATTTGACAACTATGATTACGAAAGCACAAGCACAGGTATAGCTCCGTCTATATCAGAAAGATTCTGGGAACAAACGCTCACAGTTGGATTAAAATACTCCCTAACCAGAGAGAAAATAACGCTTGATACAGACGATCCAGGGTATTATTTAGAACAAGAGAAGGGAACGCATGTTGAAAGTGCACTTATACCGTTTGTTACATACAATACACTGGATAACTATATATTCCCAACAACAGGAGTAAATGCAAGCATAACAACAAGACTTGCAGGTTTTGGCGGCGATAGAAAATACATAAAAGGCGTTGTATTTGGTGAATACTTCCATCCGTTATTCTGGGATCTTATAGGACACATAAAGGGTGAAGTAGGTTCTGCATGGAGCCTTTTCAACAAGAGAGTGCCTGTAAACAGAAGATTCTATTTAGGTGGTATAGATAACCTAAGGGGATTTGAAGAAGGTAAGGTATCACCGAAGGATAACGAAGATAACTATATCGGTGGAACAAAGGAGTTCTATTCATCTGCAGAGATTATATTCCCAATATTTGAAAGCCTGCATTTCTATGGTGTTGTCTTTGGAGATGTTGGAAACTCCTGGAGTTCAAGCTACGGCAACACAAAAAAGGATGCTGGTTTTGAGATGAGATGGATATCACCGCTTGGACCAATAAGAGTATCAATAGGAAAGAACCTGTCAAAAAAAGATGGAGAAAAATCCACAGTATTTCTCTTTTCGATGGGTGCACTTTTTTAAAAACTTAAGGGGGTAAAGAAAATGAAGAAAGCATTGGCTTTAATGGTGGCAGTATGTATTATTGTATCTGCAATGGCAATTCAGGCAAAGGCATCGAATGTTGCGTTTGTAAATCTAAGCAAGATATTACAGGAGAGTAAAGCAGGCAAACAGGCAAAAAGCAAGATTCAATCTCTGATTGAAGCAAAGAAATTGGTCATAAAAAGAAAAAGCGACGCGCTTCAAAAAATAATAAAAAAACTCAACGCAAAAAATATATCAAAATCTGAAAAAGACAAACTAAGGAAAGAATACGAGGAAAAATACAGAGATTTGCAAATGTATCAGGCAAAAGCAACAGAAGAAGTAAGAAACAAAGAAGTTGAAGAGACCAACAAGGTCTTAAAGCTTGCTATAGACACTATAAAAAAATACGCAAAAGAGCACAATCTTGACGGTGTTTTTGAAATTAGCCAGGGCAATGTAATCTATTGGAAAGACTCACTCAACATAACAAAAACAATCATAAAACTAATGGATAACAGCAAGACAAAATGAAAATCAGTGAGCTTGCCAGTTTACTTAACTGTAAAGCCATCATAAAGGAAGATAAAGAGATAACAAACATAGCACCAATAGAGAAGGCAAAGGCAAGTGATCTATCATTCATCTCTAATCCAAAATACGAAAAATACCTAAGTTCAACCCAAGCAGGCTGTATTATCGTATCAGACAAACTAAACACAGACAAATACCCAGATCTCAACTTTATAATCTGCGATAATCCTTACCTTGCATTTGCAAAAATCATAAGGTTTGTTTACAAAACACCACCACCAGAACCATACATAAGTGATAAATCAATCATAGACAAAACAGCAAAAATAGACAAAAGTGCAAGGATAGAAGATTTTGTCTATATCGGCAAAAATGTAAAGATTGGCAAACAGACAAGGATAATGCCGTTTGTGTTTATTGGAGACAATGTTGAGATAGGTGATAATTGTCTAATCTATCCACATGTTGCCATAAGGGAAAATAGCATCATAAAAAACAATGTTATAATACATTCAGGAAGCGTAATAGGCAGCGATGGATTTGGTTATGCAGATACAGAAGATGGAGAACATCTAAAAATACCACAGATAGGCAATGTGATAATAGAAGATGATGTCGAGATAGGATCAAATGTATCCATCGACAGGGCAGCTTTGGAAAGCACAATAATAAAAAAAGGCACAAAGATAGATAATCTCGTTCAGATAGGCCATAATGTTCAGATTGGAGAAAATTCGATAATCGTGGCACAAAGTGGGATTTCAGGCTCAACGAAGCTTGGCAAGAATGTAATACTTGCAGGACAAACAGGTATAGCAGGACATCTCAAGATAGCAGACAATGTGATAATAACGGCAAAGTCCGGCGTAGGAAGCAGCATAAGAAAAGCTGGAGTATATTCTGGAATACCCGTTTATGAACACAAGGATTGGCTTAAAAGCTCTGCTGTAATGCCAAAATTGTATGAGATGTATAAGAAGATAAAGGAGTTAGAAAACAGGATAAAGGAGCTTGAAGATGCTAACGATTGAAGAGATAAAGAGAATATTGCCACACAGGTATCCGTTCCTGCTTGTTGATAGGGTCTTAGAATACGAAAAAGGTAAATGGATAAAAACAATAAAAAATGTAACGGTTAATGAGCCATTCTTTGTTGGCCATTTTCCGCAGGCTGCTGTAATGCCCGGCGTATTGATTGTTGAAGCTATGGCACAAAGCGGTGGCATATTGGCATTCTTATCAATGGATAAAGAAGAGTTCGAAAACTCCATAGGCGGAAAAAGGGCGGTCTATTTTCTTGAGATAGAGAAGGCTCGCTTTAAAAAGACGGTCGTCCCAGGGGATCAGCTTCTTATGAAAGTGGAGATATTAAAAAATAAACTGGGTATATGGAAGATGAAAGGTGAAGCCTTCGTCGATAACAAACTTGTAGCCTTTGCTACAATGACAGCAAAAATAGATTAAGGGTGAGAATATGGCAACACAAATACACAAAACGGCAATTATAGGCGAAAATGTAAAGATAGGCGACAATGTCATAATAGGTCCGAATGTAAACATAAGGAACAATGTTGAAATAGGTGATAATACAGTTATAGAAGCAAACGCATTTATAGATTCATACACAACCATAGGTAAGGGTTGCAGAATATTCCCATCTGCCGTCTTAGGCACAATCCCACAGGATTTGAAATTCAAAGGTGAATTTAGCCAGCTTATCATAGGAGATAATACAACAATCAGAGAATTCTGCATGATAAACAGAGGAACAAAGGGCGGTGGCGGCATAACACGCATAGGCAACAACTGTCTAATTATGGCATATGTTCACATAGCGCATGACTGCATCTTGGGAAACAGCGTAATAGTTGCAAACTCTGTCCAGTTTGCAGGCCATGTGATAGTTGAAGATAATGCCGTTATAGGTGGCATGACGGCCATTCATCAGTTTGTAAGAATAGGCAAATTTGCTATGGTTGGCGGAATGAGTGGACTTGCTTTGGATGTTGCACCGTTTTGTCTTGCAACAGGTATAAGGGCAAATCTTCATGGATTGAACCTGGTTGGATTAAAAAGAGCAGGATTTTCAGCCAAAGAGATAGAAGATCTTAAAGAGGCATACAAAATAATCTTCAAAAGCAAACTCACTTTTCAAGAAGCCTACGAAAAACTAAAGAATAGCCCATCGAAACATGTCATACATATGATTGAATTTTTAAAGAACTCATCAAGAGGCTTTTGTAGGGATAGATGAATGCGCTTATTATAACCGGTGAAAGATCGGCAGAAAACTACGCATCCCTTCTTGTTGACGAACTACAAAAGATAGGCAATTTCAATTTTTTTAGCATCTGTTCGGATATACTTGATAACAAAACAGAAAAGATAGCAGACTACAAAGACATATCCATAATAGGCGCAAAGGAAGCCTTTGGTATATTAAAAAAGGCTATAAACATCTTAAACAAAACAAAAGATACGATAAAGAATTTTGATATAAAGGTTGTCATACTTCTTGATTTTCCTGAATTTAATTTAAAGATAGCAAAGTTTGCAAAGAGATTAGGCATCAAGGTAGTCTATTACATAACGCCACAGGTTTGGGCATGGAGACGCTACAGAATCAAACAACTGATAAAATACACAGATCTGGTTATCCCTATCCTGCCATTTGAGAAGATGTTCTTCAATGTCAAAGGCTTAAAAAACATAAAGTATTTTGGCCATCCGTTAATAGACCTAACGCACGACAAAATAGGAAAACATAACAAAGAGAATATTATACTTATAATGCCTGGCTCAAGAAAAACGGAGATAGAATTCAACTATAAGCCGATGTTTGAAGCTGCAAAACTCATTAAAGATAAATATCCGTATTTTAAATTTGTCTGGATATACCCAAGACACCTTGATAACACCTTAAAAGAGAAAATAGTAAATGAATATAAGTTTGTGCATATTGAATATGACCCTTACGAATTCATGGACAAAGCCTACTTTGGCATTTTAAAAAGCGGCACGACAACGCTTGAAGCTGCTTTGTTTGGCCTGCCAATGGTTGTTGTCTATAAACTTAGCAAACTAAGTTATATCATCGGAAGGCTAATAATAAGAAATGTAAACTACATATCCTTACCAAATCTCATAATGGATAAAAAGATAGTGGAAGAGTTAATAGAAAACAGAGCAACAGCACAAAACATATTCAATACATTTGAGAAGATACATCTAAACCAGTCAGAGAGAAAAAAGACAATAGAACAGCTAAAAAACATAAGAAGAGTGCTTGGAGAATACCCGATAACAGAGAAGATAGCAAAAGAGATAGTAAAAATCTTATGAAGCTAAAGGCCTATCTTATATATTTGCTATTAAAGTTTTACGGAAAGTTATGCAAAATAGAATTGGATGATTCATCTATCAAAAACTATACCAAACCTGTAATATTTGCATTCTGGCATGAAGTTATACTGTTTACACCTTTGGCTTACGATAGAAAACGACCGTTAAAGATTTTACAAAGCACGCACAGAGACGGCGTTTTGGCAAGTATGGTTATAAGTAAATTTGGATTGCAAACAGTTTGGGGCTCAAGCAACAGAGAACCGATAAAAGCACTAAAAAGTATGATAAATGAGATAAAAAGTGGCTATAGTATTGGCATAACTCCCGATGGACCTAAGGGTCCACCACGAAAACTAAAAAAGGGAATATTAGAACTTGCATATCTCACAAAATCGCCTATTGTTCCTGTCGTGGGAAAATTCTCAAATTACATTCGAATAAACAGCTGGGATAGAATGATAATACCAAAGCCATTCTCAAAAGTGAAATTTATAACAAAAGAACCGATATTTGTGCACTCAAAAAAGGAGTTTGACGAAAAAGCAAAACTGATAGAAGGAATCCTGAATGAATCGGGTTGAAGCAGAAAAACTCCAAAAAAGACTAAAACCACTGCTTATTCCATTCTCGCTTATATACGGCGCAGTCGTAAATATAAAGGAAGGATACTCAAAGCCAAAAATAAGATTTAAAAACTTAAAAGTGATAGGCGTCGGCAATATAACGGTGGGCGGCAGCGGTAAGACGCCTGTTGTAATGGCTTTAGCAGAAAGGCTTATAGAATACGGCAAAGTCTGCGTTATCACAAACATATACCCAATAAAGGACAAAAGAACGCATATAGTTTCCGTAGAAGGAAACATATTCAAAAAGCCACCAAAAGTACCCGATGAAGCATATATGATAGCCAAAAAGCTGCCTATAACTGTTATAGCTTCAAAAGACAGAATAGCAGCTTTAGAGCTTGCTTCATCATTAAAGATGGATTTTGCAATATTGGATGATGCACTTCACATAACAAAGCTAAAAAAGGATGTAGAGATATGCGTGTTTGACGATTTAGATTTAAACAAAAAGGATTTGTATCTGCCTGCAGGTATGATAAGAAATTCAAAAAGACTTATAAAGAGATGCACATTCAAGATATGCACTTCCAAGACAAAAACGGATAACTGCCTTAAGGCAACTATAAAACCCAAAGGCATTTTTGACTATGGCAATAAGGCAATAGAGTACAAAAACAGAAGCGCATTTGTGTTCTGCGGAATAGGTAATCCAGAATCGTTCTTAGAAACCGTAAAGTTATGCGGAATAGAAGTTAAAGGCTGGCATTTTTTTGACGATCATCACAGATACACAGATAAAGATATAAAGATGCTAAAGAGAAAACAAAAAGAGACAAAGGCAGAACTTTTACTGACAACACTAAAAGATTTTGTTAAATTAGAAGATGATGAGATTGTCTATTTAGACATTGATCTGGAGATTGAAAAGATTGATGAGATTGTAAAGGAAATAACACAATGAATAAAGAGATGCTAAAGAGATTATTAAAATACCTAAAGCCATACATAAAAAGATTGATTTTTTCGTTTTTCTGCATGCTTGCAGTCGGTGCTTTATCGGGAGTTGCAGCCTATCTGATAAAGCCTGCATTGGACGATATATTTATCTCAAAGAACGAGAAGATGCTTTATCTTCTGCCTATAGCAATTATGATAACCTATACACTTAAAGGGCTTTTTACATACCTTCAAGGATACCAGACACACTATATTGCCGAAAAGGTGCTTTTCAATATAAGAAGTGAGCTATTCAACCATCTCGTATATCTGCCAACAAGCTTTTTTGACAAGTTCCACACAGGCGAACTGATGTCAAGAATCCTAAACGATACAGAACAGGTGCAAAACAGTATAGCCAATGTTATACCAAACACCGTAAGGGAGTTTTTCACACTAATAGGATTGATAGTCGTTTTGTATGTAAACAACTACAAGCTTGCATTCGTCGCTACAGTCGTTTTCCCTTTAGCGGCATATCCTGTCGTCTATTTTGGTAAAAAGATGAGAAAGATCGGAAAAAGAAGACAGACATCAATAGCAGACCTAACAACCAAAATACAGGAATCCCTAACAAACATAAGACTGATAAAGGCGTTTGCAAAAGAGAAAGATGAAGCAAAGGATTTTGAGTTAAAAAGCGATAATCTTCTAAAGATAAAGCTTGAAGCAATAAGAATAGATGAAGTTACAAGCCCATTAATGGAAGTGATAGGCGCCGTTGGTGTTGCACTTCTAATCTGGATAGGTGGATACATAGTCTTAAAAGGATACTTAACCGTCGGCGGATTCTTCTCGTTTATGGCAGCTTTATTTATGCTTTACAAACCGTTTAAAACACTTGCAAAGGCAAACAACCAGATAAGCACATCTATTGCATCGATTGAGAGAATCTTTGAGATTATGGATATGGAAGAAGAGAAGGCATCAGAAGGCAAGCCATTTGAAGGCGTAAAGAAGGCAATTGAATTTGACCATGTCTATTTTTCATACTCCAACGACCCAAATAAGATGGTGCTTAAGGATATAAATCTGACAATCCCTGCAAAATCTATCGTTGCTCTGGTTGGCGAAAGTGGTGGTGGTAAATCCACAATATTGGAACTTATACCACGATTCTACGAACCCACAAAAGGCAAAATCTTGATTGATGGTATAGATATAAGAGAATTCGATTTAAGAAGCCTAAGAAGAAAGATAGCCATAGTCTCTCAACGCATATTTCTATTCAATAGAACTGTAAAAGAAAACATAGCCTATGGTCGAGACGACTTAACCGATGAGCAGATTATTCAAGCCGCCAAAGATGCATACGCTCATGATTTTATAATGAAACTAAAAAACGGATACGACACAAATTTAGGCGAACAGGGAGTAATTCTCTCAGGCGGTGAAAGACAGAGAATAGCCATCGCACGGGCAATAGTAAAAGACCCAGACATTCTCATACTCGATGAAGCAACAAGCGCATTGGATTTAGAAAGTGAACAGATAGTCCAAAAAGCATTGAATAATCTTATGAAAAACAGAACGGTTATAATGGCAGCACATAGAATCTCAACGGCAATGTCAGCAGATAAAATCGTCGTTATGAAAAACGGTAAGATTTTAGCAGAAGGCAAACACGACTATCTGCTTAAAAACTGCGAATATTATAGAAAACTGTTCAAACTGCAAACAAATGATCTGGCTGTATAATCTTTTTCTGTTTATACTTCTTATTCCCGCATTGCCGTTAATCTTTGTAAAATCCTTAACAAACAGCCGCATTAGATACAAGCTTAAAGAGAGATTTTTACCGCATTCGGTCGATATTGAAGATTACATACTTATCCACACATCAAGCTTTGGCGAGACAAAAGCCGTCCTTAAGTTTTCAGAAGAGCTAAAAAAGACAACAGGCTTAGACATACTCTTCAGCGTATTTACCGACACAGCCTACAAGCTTATAAAGGATAAAAATGTAAAGCTGATGCCACTTGATTTATACCCGCTATATGCAAAACTATTCAAAAACAGACCAAAACTTGCAATATTCTTTGAGACAGAGATCTGGCCATCTTACCTGGCATACCTAAAAAAACACAGAATTCCAATAATTCTTATAAACGCACGTATGAGTAGAAAAAGCTTTAGCAGATACAAAAAACTCTCTTTCTTTTTCAAAAAAGTTATAAACAATTTCAACCTTATTATCGCAAAATCCAAAGAAGATGCCAAAAGATTTGCCTATTTCAACAAAAACACAATTGTATGCGGCAATATAAAACAGTTTAAAGAGAAGCAAGAATTCAAGAATGCAAAAGAAGAACTAAAGATAAAGACAGACAAACCCATTCTTGTGCTTGCAAGCTTTCACAAAGAAGAGATAGATTTATCGGTTAGCATCATTGATGCCTTCAAAGACAAATTTTTTATCATACTTGCACCACGCCATTTAGAAGATGTGGATATCTTTGAATCAAGATTAAAATCAAACAAAATACCTTACACAAAAAGAACAGAGAAAAAAACGGCAACAGAGATACTCCTGCTTAACACAATGGGCGAATTGGAGAAGGCATACAGTATCGCAGAAATATCCATCATTGGTGGCAGTTTTGATGAGAGATTAAAAGGACACAACCCTATAGAACCGTTAATCTATAACAATACAACAGTCGTAGGACCATACATGGAAAGCTTTGAAGAAGAAACAAAAGAACTAAAACAAAAAAGATTAATCCTTCAATTAGAAAAGGGAGATTACTTAAAACAGATAGAAGAAATCATTAAAAAACCCAAAAAAGTTAACAGAAGCAGTGTTTTTACCAACTTATCATATATATTAAATTGTTATTTAGTGCATACTTTAAAAACGCTCAAAAATATTTAAACATTCATTTTTTACTTGATTTTTTACGGAACATATATATAATCAAACAGGGAAATGAAAAAATAAATGAAGTTTTATCGCCTCACTCCCCCTTAATGGGGCCTCCCCCCTGTTTCTCTCTCGCCCGAGAGAGCCCTGTTAAGCATGCCACCACCTACCAGGCGGTGGCCTTTTTTATTCTATCAAATATCTCAAAGAGAGATGTTTTTATCGTCTTCAAATTTTTTCCAAGCAGACCAAAATAGACACTTGTTTGGCTTAAAAACCTGCCTTTCTTTTCATCTACAACCTTTACAAGCTCATCGGTATCAATATCTGCATCAACATAGAATTCAACAATAACACCTGTCGGTGAAAGCGTAAGCTTTTTAACAAATACTTCCCTTGCCTTTATCTTTAGCGAAACAATATAAATGAGATTTTTAACCGCTTCTGGCAGGCTACCAAACCTATCTTTGAGCTCATCTTCGAAATCTTCTAACTTCTGCAAATCATCTACGGTAGATATCCTTCTGTATATCTCAACCTTATCATCATCTGATGCAAATTCATCAGGTATAAAGGCAGAAAAGGTATGCTTTATCTCGACTTCCCTTTTTACAGGTTGATTCTTCATCTCGGATATTGCTTCTTCAATTAAAGACATATAGGTTGAAAAGCCTACTGCCTTTATCTTGCCTGACTGATCCTTGCCCAGGATGTTGCCATACCCTCTTAATTCCATATCTTTAAGTGCAAGGTGGAAACCCGAACCACGCTCGAAGAACTCTTCCATATATTGAAGCCTTTTTGCTGCATTCTCCGTGATTTTGCCACGATACAGAAGATAGGCATAGGCAACCCTATCTGCTCTTCCTACCCTGCCTCTTAGCTGGTATAAATCCGAAAGTCCAAATCTGTCTGCATCATCAATAATTATTGTGTCAACGCTTTTTATATCAAGGCCAGATTCTATAATGGATGTCGAGATTAACATCTCATATTTGCCTTGATTAAACTCCTCAAAGACGGTTTTTATCTGTTTTTTTGGCATCTTTGCATGAACTATAGTCTTTCTCACAAACGGCAGGATATTATCAAGCTCTTCTTTGACAGAATTTATGTCTTCTATCGCGTTATGAACAAAATAAACCCGTCCGTCTCTTGCTATCTCCCTTAAAACGGCATCCCTTATAAGCGATAGTTTTCTTTTCGATACTATCGTCTCTATCGGCTTTCTCTCAAGCGGCGGCGTTTTTATAATACTTATATCCAAAACGGAATTTAAAGCCATATTAAGCGTTCGTGGAATAGGCGTTGCACTTAGGTATAACATATCAACATCTGGATACCTTGTTTTTAGATACTCCTTAACCTTAACACCGAATTTATGCTCTTCATCGACAACGACAAGTCCAAGATTGGCAAACTCTATCGCATCTGAATAGACAGAATGCGTCGCTATAAGTATATCTATCTCGCCGTTTTTTAGACCATTCAGTATCTCTTCTTTCTCTTTCTTTGTTGTAAAACGATTTAGAAGTGCTATCTTAACGGGAAAATTGCCGAATCTCTCTTTGAGTGTCTTGTAATGTTGAAGTGAAAGAAGCGTCGTTGGAACCATAAAAACAGCCTGCCTATAATTGAAAACGGCTATTGCTATAGCCCTTGCTGCAACTTCTGTCTTACCAAAAGAGACATCACCGCAAACAAGTCTATCCATAGGCACATCTTTTGACATATCCCGTTTGACTTCTTCTATAGCCTTTGCCTGGTCTGGCGTCTCATCGTATTCAAACATCGCTTCAAACTCTTTTATCTCAAACAGCTCAACATCGTAAGGCTTTCTCTTTGAAAGTTGCCTTTTAGCATAGGCGCTGACAAGTTCAGTTAGTATCTTCTTTATCGATTTTTTTATACTCTCCTGAGCCCTTTGCCATTTGTTGTTTCTTAAAGAACTTAACTGTTCTGAACCGTGATACTCAAGAAGAAGGTCAGCATTATACACAGGCAGATAAATCTTATCCTGATTTTCAAATTCTAATTCAAAGAAATCTTCTTCCTTTTTATCAACCTTTATCCTTGTTAATCCTTTAAATATAGCTATGCCGTATTTTTTATGGACAACCTTACTGCCAATCTCAAACTCTTTATAAACCCTACCCTTTCTTTTTGGCCTTTTTAGTTTTATCTCCTGTTTGCCAAACAGATCACCAAAACTGACAAAAGCTATTCTATTTTTCTCATCCTTGAAACCTTCATACAGATACAAATCCGTTAGATATATGCCACTTGGATTTTCAAGTGGATTTGAATTCAAAAGCTTAAAGTCCAAGCCTTTTGTCGAAAAATATCCTTCTAAATTATTCAGTCTAACCGAAGAGCCTGCAGCAACAACGACCCTTAAAGAAGATGCAGCGTTTTTTAGAAGCTTTATCTTCTCATCCATAGGAATAGAATCGTTAAACAGCCTTGATACAACGGCATCGTCTTTAAATTCAAAATCATCTAAAAATTGCTCTATCTTATCCTTATGCGCAAATATCCCATCTTCCTTGTAAAGTTCAACAAGCCTATAGGCATTCTCCACATCCCTTTTATCGACAAATGCAAGCTTGTAAAAATTATCAAACGGATAATCACTTAGAAACTCTTTACTTTTTAGCAGGCAATACCCGTATTCATCATCTTCAAATCTATACTCAGATGCAGGCAGAATCACAGATTCTTCAACAAACTCGGCTGTTCTTTGATTTTCTGGATATATCAATCTTATACTTTCAACTTCATCATCAAATAAATCAATCCTTAAAGGCTTATCGTAAAATGGAGAAAAGATATCAACAATAGAACCACGCCTTGAGAATTCGCCCATTTCATATACACGCTCAACTTTTCTATATCCAATATGAACAAGCCTTTTAAACAGTTCATCTACATTTAGCGTGCTGTCTTTTTTGATTATCTCAATACTATCCAAAAAATTATCGGCAGATATGACAGGCTGCAAAAGGGCGTTTATGTTTGTAATAAACAGAAGCCTTTTTGGTGAATTTATCAACTTATAGATAGATTTAAGCCTTTCTGAGACAATATAATCGGAAGGTTTTATAGAAGAGTGCGGCGGTATCTCATAAGAGAAAAACATACCCACATCAACATCAAGCTGAAAAATTTTTATAAAGAACTCAAATGCTAAAGCAAGCCTTTCAACTTCGCTATTGTCTTTTAAAACAGTTATGGAATTTCTCTTTGTTGATAAAATCCGATAAGCTAAATAGGAAAAATTCATTTTCTAACTATACAATAACTACCCACAATGGAAGCAACGCTACTTATAGCAAACCTTTTTGCTTCTTCTTTCGTATCAAAATCTCCAACAAGCACCCTGTAAAATACTGCGCCGTTTACAACCTTTTTCTGTATATAAACATCGCTTAAGCTTTTTGAAAGCTTATTTTTAAGCTTTAAGGCATTAAGAAGGCTTCTAAACGAACCAACCTGAATAGCAAAATCACCGATACTAACATCAATATTTGTATCAATTGTTATCTTATCAAGCTGTTCAACCTTGGGTTTTCTAATGACACTACTGTTTTTAAACATGGCAACAGACGGTGCACTGCCAAGCACTATAATCTTAACAGGTGCTGTGCCTGTGCCTATCATGCCTATATCCTTAGCAGCAGCATAAGATAGGTCAATTATCCTGTTTTTTACAAATGGTCCTCTGTCGTTTATCCTTACAATTGTGGATCTGCCGTTGTTGAGATTTATAACCCTAACAATTGTATTAAACGGCAGGGTTTTGCTTGCAGCAGTATGCGCATACATATTGTAAATCTCGCCATTTGCCGTTCTTCTACCGTGAAATTTTGGTCCATACCAGGAAGCTATGCCCGTTTGGGTATAACCTTTAGGGACACTTTTTAAAACACGATAAGGATAATAACCACCTGTATAAACATTGCTTCTCAAAACAGAACACGATGAAAGCAAAAAAGCCAAAACAACAAAAGCAAGCGCCTTTTTAATATATCTTTGACCTAATAATCCTTTCAAGTTCATCTTCTCCAAAATCTTCTACTTTAAGCTTACCCATTGCTTCAACAATGACTTTTCCACTGTTTAGGATGAGTTTACCCACTGGCATAATAGATTCGCTTCCGATTATCTTTACCAAAAATATGGGTATATTCTTCTTCTTTGCTATAAGAAGACCGCCCTTTTTGAATGCAGACTTCTCCTTTCTTGTTCCTTGCGGGAATATAACCAGTGCACCTTCTTTAAATCTTCTCAATGCCCTTATTAAAGCAATAGCCGATTCTCTATCGTTATTTCTATTTACGCTAATTGCACCGATATCCTTTAGCGCCTTACCTATAACAGGATATTTAAATAACTCTTTTTTAGATACCCACAACAGTTTTGAACTTATACACTTATACAAGGCAAGTATATCAAAATAGCTACTATGATTTGCCATAACAACGCATCCTTCCACATCAAATTCACCTTTACATTCAACTGTTATGTTAAACTTCTCCAAAACATCACTAACCCAATCCCTTACCACATTTTCATCGAACTTCCTATTTTTTATCCTATAAAGGATACTGAGTATCACAAGCCTTATAAAATTAATAAAGCCACGCATTATATAAATATCCTAAAAGTCGTTCCTTTGCCTTTTTTGGTTTCTATCTCAATCTTTCCGTCTAATATTTCCACAGCCTGCTTAACTATTGCAAGTCCAAGACCCGTTCCATTCTTTTTATTTGTATAAAAAGGTTCAAATATCTTATTTACATCGTCTATGCCGCAGCCATCATCTACTATCTCAAAAACAGCTTTTTGTTCCTTTTTGAATACACCAAAAAAGACCCTACTTTCTGCAAAATCCAATGCATTGGCCAAAACATTAACAACAGCACTTTTAAGAAGATTTCTATCGCTTACAATGTCAAACTCTTCAATCTGCTTTTCAAATTCAATATCTGAATTTCTAATCTGGGCGTAAATCTCAAACTCCACTTCCTTAGCAAAATCCACGCTTGAAAACTTCTCAGGCGTATAGTTTACCGTCTTCGTAAACAGAAGCGTATTGTTCACGATGTTGTTTATCCTTTTTATGCTCATCATGATATTATCGACAATATCCTTCTTTGAACCATCATCAAGTAAAGCAACAAGCAACTCAATGCTTGCAAGCGGATTTTTTATATCATGTGCGATAGATGCAGCCATCTGACCAATAATTGCAAGCTTCTCTTTCTTTTCGTTTTCTTCTTTAAGTCTTTCGACCTGCGTTATATCACTAAATACAACGACTGCACCGTCTTCTTTATCTTCGTCCAATATAAGCGAAGCAGAAAGGTTTAAAATCTTCTTCTCTCCTTTTACATCAAGTTCAATACGGTTTCTTTCTCTAAAGTAATCAACAACTTCATAGGCGCTTCTGCCTACAAGCTCTTCTATAGCAAAAATCTCACCAATATGTTTTCCTTTGACGGATTCCTCTTCGACCAAAAAGACAACAGATGCCTTCCTATTAAACACCGTTATACGGCCATTCTCATCTATGGAACATACGCCACTATCTATACTCTCCAATATATTCTCTAAATATCGCCTATTTCTTTCTAATTTGCCTTCTAATACTTCAAACTTTCTCTTCAGCTGGGCATAGGACTTTTCTAACTTACGGCTGGTATCTAAAACGGCTTCAAACATTATCTGCAGGGTCTTAAACTTCTCATCCATCACATCAAAGACTCAAGCACCTTTAAATATTGACTATGCGGATAGTATCTTTTAAGCTTCTGGTAAAATTCGTTGGCTTTCTTCTTATTATTAAGATTCAAATAAGACAAAGCAACATAGAATAACACCTTTTCCCTATATGCCAAGTTATTACTCAAATTAAGCAGCGTCTCTATAGCATCTTTATACCTTTTGAGTTTAAATAAACACCTGCCTTTTAAGAATTCAACTTCATCGTTGTATATCCTTGCCTTTATCTGTTTTAGATAATCCAAAGCTGACAAGCAGTCATCAATCTCAAGAAGCGATTTTGCAATTCTTAACTTTAAGTAATCCTGCATAAGCGGTATGTCTATCTTTAATCCATTTTTGTAAAGCTCATAGGCCTTTTTATAATCTCCGTTGAAATAATTTATATCACCAAAAATCATATCTATATAGTAAACATACGGCTTGATTTTGGCTAAACCATTAACTATGCTGGCTGCTTTTACATCGTTGCCCATCTCGACATAGAATTTGGCAATAACCGTATCTTTGCATTCTTCATCCTTTATCTGATGCATAATCTTCTCGACACTACCAACCTTGCCTGAGAATATCATCGCCCAGGAAAGCCTGCATAGGTTTGCCTTTTTGGGTTCTAAAACAGCGGCAAAGTTGTAGGCTTTCTCAATCGTCTCAACATTCGGATTCTTATAAAAATCATCAACTATTCTATTGATACATTCTGAAGCTATGTTATCTGCCTTCTTGTTATATTCAGAATCTGGATACATCTTTTTAAGCTTTGCAAGATAATCTAAGGCTTCAAAACAGTTTTTGTCTCTATAATTCTTTTCAGCATAAACATACAACGCTAAAGAGACAACTTCTGGGTCGTTTTTGTATTTTGCCATTATCTCATCAATCATCTTCTTGCTTACCTGTCCTTTTTTAAGCTTTGCTTCATCCATAAGCTTTTTTGCCAATTCTCTATATTCTGCATTCTTGGAAAACTTCAAGATATACTTACCGCGATAGTTCAAATCATCATAATCACCCTTCTTTAAATCGCATCTCATTCTATTCACATAAGAAAATTCAACGATGGCAGGGTCTTTTGAAGATTCAAGATATGAAAATATCTTTTCTGATTCTTTATAATCTTCAAACTCGCATAAAGCTATACCAACATCGCCAAGCTCTTTGTAAAATTTCTTTACATCTATGGTATTTAGCTTGTTTGACATGTAATAGTAAGCAAGCACGCTTCTTGCATAATCTTTCTTTCGATAGAAACATTCAGCAGAAAGCAACATACTTAAAGGATAGTAGCTGTTTTCCTTCTGAATATTCAGAAAATACTTCAAAGCCTGACTGCACCTATTCTCTTTGTAATAACTAAACCCAAGCATAAAGTTGGCTTTGAATGCCCAACTCGTTCCTGCATAATCCTTCTTTATCTTTTTGTAGATCTGCCTTGCTGCCATAAATCTCTTTCTCTTCTGATAGATGTCAGCTATAGAAAAAAGCGTCTGTGCAACGGCATCATTCTTTGGAGCAAGCTGAATAGCCTTGTTATATGTTGCTATAGCAAGATTATACTGCTTCATCTTTTTATAACAATCACCAAGCAAAAAGTAAGCACTTATAAAAAAGTGACTTTGCGGATACTTTTTGATTATCTCTTTAAAAAACGCAGCTGCAAGCTGATAATTGTTTATATAGAATGCCCTGATACCGCTAAAAAAGAGCGTCTCATCGTAAGACGGCTTTACATTCTTAATCGGAGAAAATGTATTCTCCGAAACATAAAACGGCAAAGCCACCATATCCTTAGGGACAGCTAAAAAACTCTCCTGTCTAACTTTTTGTATTTTATAAGGAATAGCCTTGATTATAATTTTGCCTTTTTCCTTTGAGAATGAAGGGACAAAACCATCTCTACAGGTTATAACTATCTGAGATGCATTATCAAAATTCTCAACCTGAAAGTCTAAAAACCTACTATCTTTAAGGTCAAAAGAGAAAAACTCCTTCTTTAGAATCTTGCCAGGAAAATAGACCGCAGCGTATCTGCCTTTTTTATAAGTTTTACAATTAGACGGCACATCATTTAGAACAAAATACGATGCACCGCCTTTTTTGTAAAACTCAAGCTGCGCAGCGTTTGATTTTACTATAAAAAGTGCAAGTATCAGACAGAGTAAAACATAAACTCTTCGCAGAGCTTCTTTACCTCTTCCTTTATCATATTGTATTTTTTCTCATCGCCTATGTTGTTGAGCACTTCTGTTATGAATTCGCCAATCTTTTCCATCTCTTTCTCTTTCATACCACGAGTCGTTACAGCTGGCGTTCCTATCCTTATGCCACTTGCCACAAATGGGCTTCTTGTCTCACCAGGGATTGTGTTCTTATTCACGGTTATACCAACCTTGCCTAATGCTTCTTCTGCTTCCTTGCCTGTTATATTCTTGTTTGTCAGATCAACAAGCATCAGATGATTATCCGTGCCACCAGAGACAAGTTTAAATCCGTTATCCATCAAAACTTCAGCCAATCTTTTGGCATTCTTAACAACCTGCTTCTGATACTCCTTAAATTCATCGGATAATGCTTCCTTAAAACAGACAGCTTTTGCAGCAATCACATGCATCAGTGGACCACCCTGCATACCAGGAAATACCATCTTATCGATAGGCTTTGCAAAGAACTCCTTTGTCATTATCATGCCGCCTCTTGGGCCACGCAGGGTCTTGTGCGTCGTTGTCGTAACAAATTCACAATATGGAATTGGGCTTGGATGAAGGCCAGCAGCAACAAGTCCTGCAATATGTGCAATATCTGCCATTAAATAGGCATCAACACTATCTGCTATCTCCCTAAATTTCTTAAAATCTATGATTCTTGGATATGCACTTGCACCACAAACGATCAATCTCGGCTTGAATTCCTGAACGATCTCTGCCACTTCGTCATAGTCTATCATGCCTGTTTCAGGATTAACACCGTATCCAAATGAGAGATACAATTTTCCAGAGAAGTTAACCCTTGCGCCATGCGTCAGATGTCCACCGTTTGTTAAATCCATACCAAGCAGTCTATCGCCAGGCTGCAGCGTTGCCATATAGACAGCCATATTTGCCTGAGAACCCGAATGCGGCTGCACATTGACATGCTCAGCACCAAAGAGTTTTTTTGCCCTTTCTATGGCAAGATTTTCAACGACATCAACATACTCGCATCCACCGTAATACCTTTTTGAAGGATAACCTTCGGCGTATTTATTCGTCATAACAGAGCCTTGAGCTTCCATAACGGCTTCAGATACAAAGTTTTCGCTTGCTATAAGCTCAAGACCGTACATTTCCCTTCTCTTTTCGTTCTCGATAGCCTGATATACTTCTGGGTCAAAATCTTTTAAAACGCTCATAACCCCTCCATCTTTGCTATTTTATCTATTCTTCTTTTATGTCTGCCACCTTCAAACTCTTCTTCTAAGAATATCTCAACCATCTGCTTTGCTATCTCAACGCCTGTTGTCCTACCACCAAACGCTATAATATTTGCGTTGTTGTGCTTTCTTGAATACTCTGCCGTATAAGCATCATGACATAAGGCGCACCTTATACCCTTAACCTTATTTGCCGCTATACTCATACCGATACCCGTTCCACAAATTAATATACCCTTTGAGTTGGTTTGTGCAACCTTTTGTGCAACTGCTTCGGCTATGTCTGGATAGTCGCATGACTCTTCTGAAAATGTGCCTAAATCTTCAAACTCAACACCCTTCTCTTTTAAGAAGGCTTTAATCTTTTCTTTTAACTCAAAACCACCATGGTCAGAGCCTATAAAAATCACAAAAAACCACCCCCTTCTAAATTTTCAGCAACTTTATATCAAAATGGGATTCTATTTTCTATAGTTTATA
>CAYTZD010000016.1:0-26422 GCA_964442345.1 uncultured Hippea sp.
CTAAATATATTGCAATTCTCATTGACTTTCTTTTGTTCTTATGTTATCAAACTAAATAGATAGAAGTTAAAAATTTTTTGGAGGTAAAAATGAGTTACTGCACAAAGTCTAATGCTGATGTGGATATAGAAAACGGTGAATTACTGTATGATGATGGAGAACATAAATTTATCTGGCTTGGCTGGGGGAAGCTTGAAGATGGGCTTATCCAGACCAATCAGTATCTGATAATTAACGGCAATAAGGGAACACTATTGGATCCCGGCGGCATACATATCTTTCCTAAGGTTGTTTCAAATGTTACAAAGTATATAGATTTGGACGATATAGAATACATATTCTTCTCACATCAAGACCCAGATGTTAGTTCTGGTATTCCTATGTGGTTGTCTGTTACAAATGCCAATGTTTACATATCTGAGCTGTGGGTAAGGTTTTTGCCGCATTTTGGTATAACGGATTTGACAAGGATAAAGGGATTGCCTGATTCAGGCGGAAGAGTAGGAAACCTTGAAATTGTGCCTGCTCATTTTCTTCATGCACCGGGCAATCTTATAGCGTTTGATCCTATCTCTAAAATTTTATTTAATGCAGACATAGGCGCTGCTGTATTCAGTGAGACGAATAAATATCTGTTTGTTGATGAAGATAACTTCAATTCTCATGTAAGCCTAATGGAAGGTTTTCACAAAAGATATATGGCATCTTCGAATGCATGCAGACACTATGTAAATAAGGTTAGAAGTTTATCACCAAAAATGATAGCACCGCAGCATGGAGCTGTCTTTAGATTTGAAGCTGTAGATATGTTTTTGAACTGGTTAAGTAATCTCAAATGTGGTGCAGACATAATAGATGAGATAAGTAGGTGATAGCTATGAAGGAAAATGATAAAACCACAAATGCTATAAGAAAACTTTCAAAAGGAATTGTAAAAAGTTCGTTTGTTTCTACTGCAACCATAGAGAGTTTTAAGATAATCTCGGACGATATAGAGTTTTTAGAAGAGCAGATGAAGACATTTTCTGCATCGTTGGAAGAGATGGAAGGCAACCTAAAGGGTATGGCGTCAAATGTGTCGAAGATTAACAGCGACTTTGAGGAGTTTAATCTCAATATCAATGATATCTCGCAAAGGGTAATGGAGCGTAATGAAGAAGTTGAGAATAGAAAAAGCGAGATTGACGAATTTGTTGAGAGTATAAAGGGTCTAACAACTGTAACGCAGGATATAAACAAGGCTGCAGGTAGCATATCGGATATAGCAAAGCAGACAAATCTGCTTGCTTTGAATGCGGCAATTGAAGCTGCAAGGGTTGGGGCAGCTGGCAAAGGTTTTGCCGTTGTTGCAGATGAGATTAAAAAACTTGCAAATAAGACGGATAACATAACAGGCAGCATTCAGGAAGTTCTTTACGATTTCAATGCAAGGTTGATTTCAACTGTTGAAAAGGTCGAATCTGTTAAAGGGTTTCTCGATGAATTGAGAAAGGATTTTAATGACTTTGCCGATATATTCATAAAAATAAACGAGAATTCTAACGATATAGCGGAATCTTTGAATGAAAATAGTCTTGCAATAAATGAGCATACAGAAGTTATAGATGATTTAACCGAGAGAATAGTAAAAATCTATGAACTTTTAAGTAGGATTATAAAAATCGTTAATACGCTTCAGGATGCCAATCTCAAGATAGAACAGCTAATAAAATTTTAAAAGGTGAAACTGATGAGAGTAGCTATTGTTGCAGGTAGTGTGTCAGATAGAGAGATAATGGATGCTGCAAAAAGCGTGCTTGATGAGTATGGAATAGAGAATAGGACATTTATAACTTCTGCGCATAGATCGCCCAATTTAACAAAAGAAGTAGCTGAGATAATAGATAAAGAGTTCGATGCTGCCATTGTAATTGCAGGTCTTTCTGCTGCTTTACCGGGTGTTATAGCTGCTTACACCCAAAAACCTGTTTTGGGTGTGCCTGTTGCAAGCGACCTGCTTGGTATTGACGCGTTATTTTCTATCGCCCAGATGCCAAAAGGTGTTCCTGTAGCAACATTCGGCATAGGTAAAAAGGGAGCCAAAAACGCTGCCTTGTTTGTTTTAAGGATGTTTGCTTTAAACGATAAAGAGTTAAAAGAAGAGCTAAAGAGAAGGTCTGAAAAAGAAGAAGAAGAATTAAAAAAACTCAATGGCATGTAAAGTAGCTATAGAAGAAGCTTACTATGGAGACAAAAAGGTTCTTGAAGATATCCATTTTGATGTTGAAAAGGGTGGTGTATTAGCCGTAGTTGGTGAATCGGGTGCAGGTAAGACCACACTTGCAAGGCTTATCAGTGGAATGTGGCAATTCTATCCGTTAACCTTCAAAGGTAGTATAGCAACAGATGAAGAGATAGGCTTCATTCCGCAGAATATTACGGATTCCTTAGACCCGCTTTTTAAAATAAAGGATCAACTTCTTGAGATAGAGAATGACTTAGATAAGATTAAGGAAACGCTTAGAAAGGTTGGATTTGAAGATATTGAGCATGTGCTTAACTCTTATCCGCACAACCTAAGCGGTGGTATGAGACAAAGGGTTCTTATAGCTGCTGCCTTGCTGAAATCCAAGATGATATTGGCTGATGAGTTTACAAGTGCGCTTGATAGTATGACAAAGCTGAAGGTGGTAAGTCTCTTAAAAGAGTTAAATAAAAAGGATAAAATTACGCTGATGTTTATTACGCACGATGTTGATATGTTATCCTTTGAAGGTAAAATGGTTGTCCTGTTTGATGGTAGGATTATTGAGATGGGAAAAATAGATGAGATAAAAAGAGATCCATATCACCCATACACCCGTTTTCTGTTTAATTCAGTGCCGAGTTTTGATGTCCATTATAGCAGTTTTAGATTTAAAGAGCTAAAGGTCAATAAAGAGTATGCATGTCCGTTCTATTTGAGTTGTCCAGCTGCTTTTGATAAGTGCAAAACAGTTAATCCACCGCTTAAAGAAAGGGATGGTAGGTTTGTAAGATGTCATTTTTGAGAAGTCAGAAGATTATAGTTTTTATTGGTTTGCTTGTTTTGATTATTCTGTCGAGCTTTAAGTTTATGGAAGAAGGCGAAGTTGTAGGTCTTCATCATCCAGAAAGCGTCTATCCTTATGGTAATTATATCTATGTCTCCAATATAGGAAGCTCACCTGTTTCTTCAGATAAAGATGGTTTTATAACAAAGCTTGATAAGTATGGGAATATACTTGAGTTTAAGTTTATAGATAATCTTAAAGCGCCAAAGGGCATATATCCTTATAAAGGAAAGCTTTACATAGCAGATTTAGATAGGCTGTGTATAGCAGATTTAAACAGTGCAAAAAAGAGATGTATAAAGATTGACGGTTCAAGATTTTTAAACGATGTTGTTGTGGTGAACAATGAAGCCTACATTACAGATACGATGAATAACTGTATTTACAAGATAGATAAAGATGGTAATGTTTCTGTATTTTTTAAGAGAAACGGATTGTCGCCAAATGGTATAGTTTTTCTAAAGGATTTAAACCTGTTTGCGGTTGTTTCGTTTGATGCACCAAAGATTTACTTGATAGATAACTCTTCAAAGCTAAAAAGAGAGATAACATTTAAGAACTTGACAGGGTTTGATGGTATATCGTTATCAGGCAAAGGTGTCTTTATCTCGGATTATAGAACGGGAAAGGTTATAGAAACAGATATATCGTTTGATAAGTATAAAGTTATAAAGGAGCTAAATACACCTGCAGCTGATATATTCGTTTCAGGCGATAAGATATATTTACCGCTTATAGAGAAGAATAAGCTTGTTATAGGTCGCCTGCAATGAGCTTTTCCTTTGAACTTATAGCCGAAGATGGCAAAGCAAGAGCAGGTATTATAGATCTTGGTAATATTAAGGTTGAAACACCTGTATTTATGCCTGTTGGAACAAATGCAACTGTTAAGGCTATCCTGCCTTGCATGTTAAAGGCTGTTGGAGCGACAATTATACTTTCAAACACATACCATCTATATCTAAGACCTGGTATTGAGACGATAGAAAAGCTTGGCGGGTTGCACAAGTTTATGGGATGGAATCGCGGCATATTGACGGATTCTGGCGGCTTTCAGGTGTTTAGTTTAAGCGATTTAAGGAATATAAACCCAGAAGGCGTCAGCTTCAAATCACATATTGACGGTTCTATGCACTTCTTTAGTCCTGAATATGTTGTCGAGCTTCAGTCAAGATGGGGTAGCGACATAGCGATGGTTTTAGATGAGTGTCCACCATATACGGATGATAAAAGATATGTAAAAAAATCGCTTGATATTACGATAAATTGGGCTGAAAGGTCAATCAAAGCAAGGAAGAATTATCCCGTTAAAGCAATGTTTGGCATTGTCCAGGGTGGTATTTTTGATGACTTGAGAAGGGAAGCAGCTTTGAGAATGAGAGATATGGATTTTGAAGGCTTTGCCATAGGTGGCTTGAGTGTTGGCGAGCCCGTTGAAGATATGTATAGGGTTGTGCCAATAGTGAATGATGTTTTGCCCAAAAACAAGCCGAGATATGCAATGGGTATAGGAAGGCCAGAGAATATCGTTGAGCTTATCGGAATGGGTGTTGATATGTTTGATTGCGTTATGCCAACGAGAAACGCAAGAAATGGAACGCTGTTTAGTCGCTTTGGCGTGGTCAACATAAAAAGGCAGGAATACAGGGATGATGATAGGCCAATAGAAGAAGGGTGTAGATGTTATACCTGCAGGAACTTCTCTCGTGGATATCTAAGGCATCTTCATAAGGCAAAAGAGTTATCCTTCTATACGCTTGCTTCAATTCACAATCTTTACTATTACATTCATCTTGTAAAATCTGCAAGAAACGCTATATTAGAAGGTAGGTTTGAAGACTTTAAAAAAGAATTTTACCTTATGCAAAAAGAAGGCGAAAGATGAAAAATGAATTTGTTGAGAAGATAAAAAATGAGTTTGGCGATAGGTTGATATCTGTTGGTTTGCACAATGTTGGCGTAACTTCCTTTATAGAGAAAAATGGTCTTTTTGTTATTCTGGATGATGTTGAGACAGAAGATGTATTTGCAGTAAAAAGGGTTTATACGAAGTATAAAAAGGTTTTTACGACGCCGCTTGTTGTCGATAAGCACTTTTTTGAGCGCTCAAAAGATACATTCTGCATGGAAATACTTGAATTGAAGGAGAATGCCGAAATTCTATACGGCATAAATCCATTTGATAAAATAGAGATATCAGATGATGCCTTAAAAAGGCAGATAAAGTATGAGCTATTTAGTAAATCGCTTGCTTTGAAGGGTGCTTTTGTAGATTTGCCGCTTGAGAGAAAGGTTATCGATAGTATTACATATAGATCCTTGTATAACTTTCTTCTTATTATGAGGAATATGTTAAGACTAAAGGGTGAATTGATAAACGATGAGACGCTAATTGAGAGATTTGAAGAGATGTTTGATGTTAAGCTTGAAGCGTTTAAGACATTAAGAGACACACCAAAGATGCCATTTGATAAACTTCTAAATACATTTAAGAAATATTTAAAAGAGGTAAAAACCATTGAAGAGACTTTTAATAGTCATTTTGCTTAGCATTTTTCTTTCTATCTCGTCAGTGAGCTATCTATATTCGTATGCTTCTGCTTCAAAAAAGAATACAGTTGTTAAAACAGAAAAACAGAAGGCAAACCCACATTCAAGATGGGTAGAAATAATTCTTCTGATTGGCTTGATTTTTGTTGTTATGCCTTATGTTTTTCCGTTTGTTGCATCAAATCTGCTTGGTGGGTATAAAAGTGGATGGGATTCAACGCTGGGTGGTTGCTTTGGTGGGATACTTGGCGGTGGATTTGGTGGTTTTTTGGGTGGTTCAAAGGATGCAGGTTGGTAAAATGGAGGTTAAAGTCAAATGAAAAGTGTTCTTGTAGCTATCTGGGTTATTCTATTTGTTGTTATAGTAGCGGGTATCTATTACTATTCAACATACAACACGCTTCTAAAGGCAGATAAAGGGATAGAAAAAAAGTGGGAGACATTGAATAGCTATCTTGAAAAAAAGGCAGATGTTATTATTAATATAAAAGGGTTTATGATGAAGATGAACGAAGATAATAGCACGCAGGATTTTGGCTTTGTTGATGATGCCGTTAAAAGAATTGCCGAAGCAAAGACAAAGAAAGAGAAGATGGAAGCAGCAAGGGTGTTAGAGGATGCCACTTCAAAGATGCTAAGTTTTATAGAGAAATACCCACAGCTTAAGGCCAACGATAATTTTACAAAGATGATTGATAAGCTTGAAGAGATAGATAAAAATCTCAAAGATGCAATAAAAGAGTATAATGAGCTTGTAAGCAAATACAATAAAAGATTGAGCAAGTTTCCTTTAAGCGTGATTGCTCCAAAGATGGGTTTTAAACCAAAGGAGATGTTCAAGATAGATGCTTCTCAGAAGAAGATTGACAAAGATTCAACTTCTATATGGTTTGAGTTATGCGTAAGATTATCCTGATTCTGCTGATATTGATTGTATATCCTGCTGTTAGTTCGGCAAAGTTTATACACTATAAGCTAAAGAACGGTCTTAATGTCTATATAGAAGAGAACCATTTTCTGCCTATTGTGAATGTTACGATTCTCTATAAGGTTGGCTGCGTTGATGAGTATAATTCAATAACAGGCATATCTCACATGCTTGAGCATATGAACTTTAGGGGTTCTAAGCATTTTCCTGATGGTTATATCGACAAGCTAACATCGAGATACGGCGGAATAAACAACGCGCAGACATCGTTTGATTATACGCTGTATTTTGCCACTGTGCAGAAGAAGGCCTTAAAAGATATTCTTGCATTCTACGCTGACAATATGAATAACCTTCTGCTTAAAAGGGATAAATTTTTAAAAGAGAGAAGTGTTGTTTATCAGGAGAGACTGTGGCGGATAGACAATTCGGCTGACGGATTTTTGTATTATACACTTCATAATATCGCATACAAGGCTTCTCCTTATAGGTGGACGCCTATCGGGTTTGCTTACGATATTAAACACTATACGATTGATGAATTAAGAAGTTATTATGAGAGATATTATGCTCCGAATAATGCTGTGCTTGTCGTATCGGGCGATTTGAATGCATCAGATACATTAAAAATGATAAAGAGTCTATTTTCGGATAAAAAACCAAAAAAGATTGTAAGGCATATAACGAAAGAACCACCGCAGGAAGGCAGAAGAATCGCCTATATCTCAAAGCCTTCTAACTTTAAGAAAATAGCTATAGGATTTAAGATTCCATCAATCTATGATAAAGATACTGCTGTATTGGATTTGATAAGCTATATCCTTTTTGATGGTAAAACTGCTTTGGCTTACAACGATCTTGTAAGGAACAGAAAGATTTTTGCAGGGATAGATGGTGGAAATGAAGGAAGGGTTTGGGATAAAGGGTTGTTTGAGATTTTCGGAGATATAGAGAAATCTAAAGGTTTTAAAGAAGCAAGGGAATCTATTTTAGAAGAACTCAACAAGTTAAAAAACGGCAAATTTGACCCAAGATTGCTTGGTATGGCAAAAGAGAAGGCAAAAATGGATTATCTTTTATCAAAGGAGACACTAAGGAGTAAAAATATGAACGAAGCATTCTATGCTGCTTTTGGTTTGCTTAACTATTACAACAACTATCTTGAGATTATCGATAATATAACTATTGATGATGTAAAAAGGGTTGCCAAAAAATACTTCAACGATAAGAATGAGACGGATGTTTATCTTATACCTACAAAAGGCAGGGTGGTTCAAAATTTAAGATTTAATGGAAAGCTGAGATGAGAAGGTTTGTATCTGTCTTTATAGTCTGCCTTATAACGCTTTATGCTTTTGTTTCGTATTCTTCAAACTTGATAGAAGGAAAGCTAAAGAATGGACTTGCATACAGGATTTATCTTAAATCTGATCTGCCTGTTGTTGCCGTTAATTTGAAGATTAAAGCTGGCAGCGTGTTTGACCCTGAAGGCAGGTTTGGTTTGGCTTATGTTGTTGCACATTCACTTGAGAACTGCAATACGCCGATGCTTACGGCAGAAAAGTTAAGAATAGCGTTTGACAAGTACGGTATAAAGGGTTCAGTTGGTGTAAGTAAAGGGTTTATAGATATAAATTTTGTCGGATTAAGTGAGAATATAGATAGGATCTTTTGCATAATAAACGAATTTTTGCATAGCAAGTTTGATAAAGCAGGCATCAATTTTGTAAAAAGGGAAGCCATAAATAGCTTGCTCTCTTTAAAGAACGATAAGGATTACCTTGCCATTCATTCTGCCTTTGTTGGTTTGATTGAACAGCCTTCTATTAATCACACATCTATTGGAGAGATAGAAGATGTAAAAAGGATAGAAAGAAGAGATGTTTTGAGATTTTTCAATACCTATTTTAAACCCAATAATATGGTTATCTCTGTAAGTGGCGGCGGGTTTGACCCACAAATCGTTATAGATGAGATGAAGTTCTATTTTGAAAATAGAAAGGGATTGCGCAAGCCTGTATTTGAAAATCCGAGATTTTTAAAGGGTTTGCATGTGAGAAACATAGTAAAACCAAATACCAAACAGAGCTATATCTATTTTGCTTTTCCTTCGTTTGGATGCTGTTCTAAAGAGTATTATGCGACGATTATACTTGCCCATATTTTGGGTGGTGGCCTTGATTCTGTTTTGATGAAGGATATAAGGACAAAACATGGATATGCATATTCGGCTTTTGCTTTTAACTATGAATTGCCAAAGAAGGGCGTGTTTGTCGTAGGCCTTCAGACGGAGAATAGATTTACGCTTTCAGCTATAGATAGGGTTTTTGCTGATATAAAGGATATTGATAAGTTTATAACGGCAAAAAGGGTTAAGCTTGCAAAGGATTACTTCAGCGGTAGCATTCCAGTAAGCCTTCAGAATAACCAATCTATAGCCGTTTCTCTATCCAATGCCTACTTTAATGGTATAGATGAATTACCGTGGATACATTTTGAAAAAAGCATAGACAATATAACGGTTGAAGATGTAAAGAAGGTGGCAAGTAAGATATTTAATAGCGGTTCGCTATCTATAGGTGTAGTAAGTTATAGAGATTTTACGGCTAAGATAAAGGGGATAGCTAAAAAGTATGAATATAGATAGTCTGATAGATAGATTTATCTTTAATCTACAAACCAAAGGATTTTCTCAAAATACAATAAACAGTTATGCCAATGATTTGAAGGATTTTTCGGTATTTTTCTCAGACAGAGATATAACGGAAGAAAGCATTGAGCAATTTATCGAAGAGAAGCTTATTGGTAAGTATAAACCTTCAACAGTCAATAGAAAGCTTTCAACCATTCGCGGTTTTTTGAAGTTTTTGGTTAAACATGGCTATATAGATGTTGATTATTCCAATCTAAAAAACATAAAGACAAAAAGGACAGTACCTGATTACATACCATTTGATGTGATAAAGAAAGCTATGAGTGATGATAGAGATGGTCTTATTATAAGGCTTATGTATGCTGCTGGCTTGAGAATTAGCGAGGTAATAAACCTAAAAATATCCGACATTATGTTTGATGGTGGGTTTTTAAGGGTAAAAGGTAAAGGCAATAAGGAGCGTTTTGTTCCTGTAGATTTAAAAACGATAAGTGCCTTAAAAAATTACATAGAGAATGAGAGAAAAAAGGTAAAAGGCTATGCAAGTAGCGATTATCTGTTTTTGTCAAATTATGAAAAACCATTCAGCAGGCAGGGTTTGTGGAAGATGATAAAAAAAAGATTTGCCAAATTGGGATATAATGTTCATCCGCATCTTTTAAGGCATATGTTTGCAACCCATATGATAGAAAATGGTGCAAACATCAGGGCTGTGCAAGAGATGCTTGGACATGAAAATATAACTACAACGCAGATATATACAGACATTTCTGATAATGCAGTTAGAGATGCTTTCAGAAAGGCTGATATATTGAAATGAAGGTTGTAAGTGTTGTTGTTGCTGCAGGAAAGGGAGAACGGTTCGGCTCAAAGAAGCAGTTTGAAAAGATAAACGGCAGGATGGTATTGGATTATAGTGTAGAGATTTTATCTGAATTTGGCGATGTTGTTATAGTTGTAAGCAGAGAAGATTTAGAGTTTGTTAGAAGTTTTTATCCAGAAGCAATAGTTGTTGAAGGCGGCAAGGAGAGAATGCACTCTGTTTACAATGGGCTTAAAGCTATAAATAGTTGTGATATTGTTCTAATCCACGATGCGGCAAGGCCTGTAATTTCTAAGAAGATGGTTGCTGCCGTGATTAATGCTGCAAAAGATTTTTCGGCTGCCATACCAGCTATAGGAGCGTTTGAAACACTAAAGAGAAGAAGGGATGGTTTTGTCATTCAAACCATAGACAGAAGCAGTATAGTTATATCACAGACACCGCAGGGATTTGAATTTGAAAGGCTATTTAAGGCTGTGGACAACTGTGTATCTAAAGGTGAGATATATACCGATGAGTCTGCCGTGTGGGAGAAATATTACGGAGAAGTCAAGATTGTTGAAGGCAGCAGAAAAAACATTAAAATTACCACAAAAGAGGATTTGGAGCTTGCAAGGTGTCTTTTAGGGTAGGTTTTGGATACGATGTGCATAGGTTTGGCAAAGGCAGGGATTTGATACTGGGCGGTGTTAACATAGATTACGAACTTGGATTGATAGGTCATTCTGATGCAGACTGCTTGACGCATGCGATATGCGATGCACTTATAGGTGCTTTAGGTTTTGGTGATATAGGTGAGCTTTTTCCTGATACTGATCCTAAGTATAAAGACATAAGGAGTCTGTTTTTCTTACAAAGAATAAGAGACTTGATAGATGAAGCGGGCTTTGAGATAGAGAATATTGATGCAACCGTTGTGCTTCAGAAACCCAAACTAAAGCCTTACAAAAAGGCAATGGAGAAGAATATAGCAAAGGCTTTGAGAATAGATCCAGAGATAGTAAACATAAAGGCTTCAACGACCGAATTTTTGGGTTTTGAAGGCAAGGGAGAAGGTGTATCAGCCTATGCAGTGGCTATGTTGAGGGAGTCCCATGAGCGAGTTTGGTAAGCTTCTTATAGGAATGGGTGTTTTACTTATCATAATAGGTTTATTCTTCTCATACTTTCCACAGATTACAAAAATACCTTTTGGTAGGTTGCCTGGTGATATAGTAATTAAGAAAGATAACTTCACTTTTTACTTTCCACTTGCAAGTAGCATCATTTTAAGTATAATCCTTACGGTTATTTTTTACTTTTTAGGAAGAAGGTAGGGAGGAATTTTTATGTTTTCTTTTGTAAATGTGGCTTATGCAGCACAAACTCAACAACCATCTATGATTGCACAACTTGTGCCGTTGGTTCTTATTATCGTTGTATTCTATGTGTTTTTGATTCTGCCACAGCAGAAGCAGAGAAAGAAGCATCAGGAGTTTATTAACTCTCTAAAAAGAGGGGATAAAATCATCACATCAAGTGGTATTTACGGGACAATTGTTAAAGTTGGAGAGAAGGATTTTACAATCGAGATAGCAGATGGTGTTCAGATTAAAATAACAAAGAGCAGTGTCGTTGCAAAACAGTAAAGGAAAGGTTTTTGTAAAATGAAGTCGTCAACAGTAATAAAGCTTTTTGTTGTATTGGGCGTAATCTTAATCTTTGGCCTGTATGCTTTACCAACACTGATTGGACAAAAAAACGCAAAGTATCTCTCTCAAATTACAGGTGGCTATCTGCCAACAAGCACGATAAATTTAGGACTTGACTTAAAAGGTGGAATGCACCTTGTATTGGGTGTTGAGACGGATAAGGCTGTATTTGCCGTTTTGTCAAGGGCTGCAAATAACCTTCAGCAGCAGCTTACAAACGCCAAGATAGCAGCAGACGAGGTTGTCCCATCAGTTAAGAATGGATATACAATAAAGATTCATCTTGTTGATGATGCAGATTTAAACAGGGCATTAAATCTTATTGCAACCAACTTGCCTAATTATGTTGTTGTATCGGATAAAAATCCGATAATTATAAAACTGAAGGATAAGATTGTTCAGCGAATAAAGAATGAAGCAATAGAACAGGCAATAAGTGTTATAAGAAACAGGGTAAACCAGTTTGGCGTTACAGAGCCTACAGTTGTAAAGGCAGGAGAAGATCATATAGTTGTTGACTTGCCGGGCATAAAAAATCCAAACAGGGCGGTAAGACTGCTTGGTGAGACGGCAAGGCTTGAGCTTCACCTTGTTGATGATAGTGTAAATGTTGCAGATGCCTTAAATGGAAACCTGCCAGAAGATGATGAGATTCTCTATCAGATAAAACGCAACCCAACTACAGGTGAGGTAACAAAGATTCCCATTGTTGTTAAAAAAGAGCCTGTTATAACGGGAGATATGATAACAAATGCTGCAGTTAGATTTGATAATCTTAATAGGCCTTATGTAGCTTTTGAATTGAATTCAGAAGGTGCCAAGATATTTGCCAGATTTACAGCAACACATATAGGAAAGAGATTGGCGATAGTTTTAGATGATGTTGTCTATTCTGCGCCTGTGATTCAAAGTGCCATAACAGGCGGCAGGGGTCAGATAACAGGCAACTTCACACTTGAAGAAGCACACGATCTGGCTTTGGTTTTAAGGAGTGGTTCTCTGCCTGCACCAGTTAAGATACTTCAGAAGGTTACTATAGGTCCTTCTCTTGGTAAGATATCCATAGAAAAAGGCAAAAAAGCTATGATATTCGGTGCAGCTGTGGTTGTTCTGTTTATGATTTTCTATTACAGACTTTCTGGTCTGCTTGCCGATGTTGCAATGGCTTTGAATATTTTGATTATACTGGGTGCTATGGTTATGCTTAATGCAACCTTAACACTGCCTGGCCTTGCAGGAATAGCTTTAACCGTTGGAATGTCTGTTGATGCAAATGTTTTAATCTATGAGCGTATCAGAGAAGAGCTTATGATTGGCAGAAGCGTGTATGATGCCGTAAATACAGGCTATGCAAGGGCATTTATAACAATCTTGGATGCCAATATAACAACCTTGATTGTTGCTTTGATTCTTTATCAGTTTGGCAGTGGCCCTGTTAAGGGTTTTGGTATAACGATGGCAATAGGTTTGCTTGCTAACATATTTACTGCCGTAACATTTACAAAGATGGTATTTGAGATAGTGCTTGATAAGTTTAAACCAAAAAGATTGAGTATTTAGGAGACCAAGATGATTCAAATTGTTAAGCCGAATGTTTTTATAGACTTTGTCTCTAAATTTAAGATAGCTATAGCGCTTTCTGTTATTCTAATATTGATAGGTGTAGGAAATCTTATTATAAAAGGCCCGAAGCTTGGTATAGAATTTAAAGGTGGAACATCTATACAGGTTGAATTTAATAAGCCTATAAATGTGGCTCAGCTTAGGGATACGATAAAGAATAGTAAAATCTTTAGCGATTCTCGTATTCAGAATATAGGAAGCAGCAATAAGAGATTTATAATATACACGAAGGTTTCGACATCATCTACTAAAGGTAGTATAGAAGAGAAACTAAAACAGCTGCTTGATAAGAGATTTAAGGGATCCTATAAGATACTCGAAGTAAATATGGTTGGTCCTAAGATAGGAAAAGAGTTTAGGGATAAAGGTATCATAGCCATTGTTTTGTCTTTGCTTGCTATCTTGATCTATGTCAGCCTGAGATTTCAGTACAGGTTTGCCGTTGGTGCAATTGCAGCTTTGACACACGATGTTCTTATGACGGTAGGCTTTTTGAGCTTGTTTGGCTATGAATTTACACTTGATGTTGTTGCAGCTATTCTAACAATAGTTGGATATTCGGTTAACGATACGATTGTTATATTTGATAGAATTAGAGAAAAGGTTAAAGAGAATAGAAAATTAAGCAACACAGAAGCCATAAATAAAGGCATAAGCGAGACGCTTTCACGAACTGTTTTGACAGCAGGAACGACGCTGTTTGTAGTGTTGGCTTTGTATCTGTTTGGTGGCCATGCTTTAAAAGGTATGTCATTTGCCTTGCTTGTCGGAATAATCTCAGGAACTTATTCATCCATCTTTATAGCATCACCCATCTTGTTGATGTTTAAAGGTGAACTTATACCTGAAAAGAAGGAAGAAGACTCAACAGATAGGTTTAAACAGAGAGTTGAGTTTGACATAAAACAGAGAGGTGGCTGAAAGTAACTCTCAAAGAGTTCATAGACCTTTTTGAAGATAAAAAAAGAGCTTACAGGATTCTTCTGCATATCACATCGGAGTATAAACTATCGCATGAATTTAGAACGCTGTTTGATAGGATTGGACAGCTAATCAAAGAGAGTGCCGATCCAGATAACGCCTTTCTCTATTTTGACGATTTTTTAAAGAACAGCGAATCGAAATCCACAATCCTTGAATTGCTTGTCTCTTTTAGGGTTGTTGGCGAAATCTTATTCGGCATATTCTCCCAATCGCACACATTGTCTCTCTTTTTGATAAATAATCCAGATTATCTCTTCTGGCTTATAAAGACAGAGACATTGGCTAAAAACAAACAGAAGGATGATTATTATAAAGAAGCGGTTGAATTTTTGGGTTCTTCAAGTTTCTCAAAGAAGGAGATACTTCTAAGGCATTACAGAAAAAGGGAGTATCTAAGAATAGCAGCAAGAGAGATAATAGGTGCTTGCAGCTTTGAAGAGACAATGGAAGAGTTGTCAAATCTTGCCGATGCACTTGTTGAAGTTGCTGTTGATATGGCTTTTGAGAAACTTAAAAAAGATGCTTTAAAAAGCGGTTTTGCCGTGATAGGTCTTGGTAAGTTGGGCAATAGAGAACTCAACTTCTCATCGGATATAGATTTGATGTTTGTGCATAAGGACGATAACTTCTTGGATATTTACAACAGAGCGGCTTCTTTAGTTGTGAATATATTGAACCAGAATAAAGAAGGTGGTTTTGTCTTTAGGGTTGATACACGCCTAAGGCCTAATAGTCCTTATTCTCCACTTTCTATGAGTGTTGATGAGTATGAAAATTATTACTCGACATTTGGTCAGGCATGGGAAAAGCTGGCTTTAGTAAAGGCAAGAGGTATAGCAGGAAGTGAAGAGTTAGCAGCTGATTTTCTCAAAGCCGTTGAGCCATTCGTCTTTAAAAGAAGCATAGATATCGAATATATTGACGAGATTAGACGATTGATGTTTAAGATACAGAAATCATCTAAAAAAACAGAAGGCATCATACCACCACAGAAGCAGGATATAAAAAAGGGCAAAGGTGGAATTAGAGAGATAGAATTTATCCTAAATTACTTTCAGCTTCTCTATGGCGGAAGGGTTAAACAGCTAAAAAAGATAAAAACGATAGCTGGATTAAAGCTTCTTGGAGAACTTAATCTGTTAAAGAAAGAAGAGTCTGATTTTTTAGCAGATACCTATCTGTTCTTTAGAAGAATAGAGCATAAGATTCAGCTGTTGAATGAGCAGCAGACGCAAATTTTACCTTCAGATGAAAAATCTCTTACTTCTTTGGCTAAAAAGCTAAATATGGATCTGAATGGGTTTCTTAAAAAATATTTAGAATGCACAGATAGGGTTCATGAGATTTTTAAAAGCATTTTTGTTCTTGATAAGGGCATACCTGTTTTTAGTGCAATTGATGATATAGAAGGTTTCTTGCAGGAGTTTGAAATAGAAGATGCAAAAACTGTGGCTTTGAATATAGAAGAGAGCGTAAAGAAGTTTAAAGCGATGGATATGAAGCCAGACGAGATTCAAAGGATCTTTGATTTTGCCTTTGAATTTACAAAGGATGTAAAAAGATTTGATAGAGTGGTAAGCGGATTTAGAAGGATTAATCCCATATACATTAAGACAATATTCAAGAATAGAAAACTGTTTGAGCTGTTCTTAAAGCTTCTGGCAATAGACTATGGAGATAAGTTTGTAAAATATCCTTCTCTTTTGGATAGTCTTATAGCTCCATCTGAGCTCAAATTTGACTCACTTGACAAAAAAGAGAAAGAGAGAATCGAGTTTGAAATAGTGTTGAAGCTGTTGGTTGGATCGTATAAACACGAAGATCTTACCATAACCACAGAATTTGCAAGGGCGTTAATAAGAGATGTGGCAATAAAATTAGATAAGACAAAGGCTTTGGCAATCTTAGGGTATGGTAAGCTTGCAACGGGTGAATTGTTTATTGGCAGCGATTTGGATATCGTGTTTGTAAGCAGAAGTGAACCGTATATGTATGAATCTATCGTAAGAAAGATAACAAAAGAGCTTAAAAACTTTTATGAGATAGATTTAAGATTAAGGCCGTTTGGAGATAAAGGGACACTTATCTGTGATGTTGATTATTTAAAAAGATACTTTGATAGAGACGCACAAAGCTGGGAAAAGCAGGCTGCTCAGCGATCTGTTGTTGTCTATTCTGGTTTTGAAAAGGGTAAGCTTAAAGAGATTATTGAAGATTTTGTTTTTAAGAATCCACCTTCTAAATGCGAGATATTCTGTATGCTTAAAAAGATTATTGAGAATAAGGGAAGCGGGCTTGATTTGAAAAGTTCCTTTGGTGGTTTAACGACAATCGACTTTCTTGTTCAGTCTTTAGCTTTTGAAAATAAGTGCGCAAAGCTTGGCTATGGCACGCTAAAACTTATTGAAAATCTGAAAGAAAAGGGCATAAGAGAGGTTGATAAACTTAATGAATATTACAGGTTTCTTTTTAAGATTTTAAATACAGCAAGGGCTTCAAGTATCTCATCAAAATTAAAGGATGAAGATATAAAGCTTATTGAATTTTTGTTAGAAGAGAATGATTTAAAAAGTAAGATAGAGACTGTTTTTGAAGGTGTGAAGTCTATAGCAAGGGATTACTTCAATGGTTGTTCTTGCGACTAAATCGCTTGCAAGGAGAAGATTGATTAAGAAGTGCAAAAGAAATGTGATTATAAGAAAATCCAATATTGATGAGACGCGCTTTGAAGATGAAAGCATCGTCGATTATCTTTTAAGGGTTAGTTTTTTGAAGGCTATAGCTGTTAAAAGAAGCAAAGATATAGTAATAGGAGCCGATACGGTTATATATTTTAACGGTAAGATTATAGGAAAGCCGAAAAATAGAAGAGAAGCGTTTGATATACTTATGATGCTTTCTGGTAATATTCATCGAGTTTATACGGGTGTTAGTGTTGTGTCTGATGATTGGTGCGTTAGATTTGTTGATGTTGCAGCTGTTAAGGTTGATATACTTAGCGTTTCTGAATTAAATAGTTATCTTGATACGAATGAGTATATAGGTAAGGCTGCAGGATATGCTATTCAGGGTAGGGCAAGGCATTTCCTTAGGCTTATCGAAGGTGATATAACAACCGTTATAGGGCTGCCTATGAAAAAACTTTGTAAGATTATTTGATAGATTACAGATTAAAATGTATAATTCACTGCATTTTATAGCAAAAGGGAGGTTTGTATGCTTGACTTTTTGAGAAAAAACATAAAGAAGTTCTCTATTTTACTGTGGGTTGCAGCAGCCGCTTTTATAATTGGTGGTGCATATCTCTTCGTTAGAGGCCCATTTACAATGGGTAGCAATACGGCTATTCAAGTGGGTGATGTAAAAATAAGCATACCAGAGTATGAGAAGACATATAATCATGTCTATAAGTTCTATGTGCAGCTTATTAGTCAGCTGAAAGGCGGCAACATAACAGAAGAAGACATAAAGAAGCTTAATATAAAGCAGAAAACCATAGATATGCTTATAGAAAGAGCACTTCTCATACAAGAAGCAAAAAGGGAAGGCATAAAGGTTACAGATGAAGATGTGATAAAGGCAATTCAGTCCAATCCTGCATTTTTTGTAAACGGTCAATTCTCAAAGGAGAAGTATATTGCCTTGCTTAAAGCCAACAACATAAACCCTAAGGATTACGAAGAGAGTTTGAAAACTTCACTTTACATTGAGAAGCTTAAAGAGAAGCTATTTAAGAATGTTAAGATTAGCGATAAGGAAGTAAGGGAATTTTTCGATAAGAATTACTCAAAGGTTAATTTGGATTTCGTTGTTCTTAATTGGAAGGATTTTAAAAATAACATAAAGGTTACAGACAAAGAACTTAAAAAGTATTACCTTCTGCATAAGGAGAAATACAGAGTTCCAACGATGGTTAAATTTAAATATATAGCTGTTCCGCTAAGCTATGTTGAGAAAAAGATTAAGGTATCCGATGAAGAAGCCAAAAAATTCTACGAAGAGCATAAAGCCTATTTTAAGGTGCCTTTGAGAATAAGGGTTGCACATATACTATTTGCAAAGGATAACAAGGATAACAAAACGGATGCTCAACTGAAACAGGAAGCAGAAAAGGTATATAAACTTCTAAAGGATAAGAAGATAACATTTAAGGAAGCCGTTAAAAAGTATTCAGATGATGTGCTTACAAAAAAGGATAATGGTGATTTAGGATACATAACAAAGAATATGGTTATTGATAGCTTCTGGAATGAGATTGTTAAATTAAAGAAAGGTGAGATATCTAAGCCATTCAAGACGAAGTTCGGTTATCATATAGTTTTGATTGAAGATATAAAGAAACCGTTTGTTAGGCCGTTTGATAAGGTTAAAAAAGATATAGTGGGTTATCTAAAAGAGGCAAAGGCAAAGAAGATATGGTTTGTTGAAGCAGATAAGATATTTGTAAAGATACGGGATTCAAAAGAGACATTAGAAAAAGCAGCTAAGGAGTATGGATTAAAGCTTAAAGAGACTCCTTTTATCTCTTTAAAAAACCCCAAAAAACCGTTTACAGAAGCCATGATTCAAAATGCCATACTATCAGAAAAGGGTAAACTATTTGGACCTGATCTATCTTCTGAAGGATATCTGATATACAAACTTGTTGATAAAAAGCCTTCTTACATACCAAAATTTGAGCAAATTAAAGATAAACTTAAAACCGATTACATAGAAGAACAGGCAAAGAAGTTGGCATTGCAAAAAGCAAAAGAGATTCTTAAGCTTGCAAAAAAGGAAAAAAGTTTAAAGAAGGTTGCTAAAGAGAATAAATTAAAAGTAAAGACAGTTAAAAATATGACAAAACTTACGCCGACGGATGAATTTGCTTGTTCTTACAAGGAGAAGGTCGTTGAAGATATCTTCTCACATTCCAAAGGTTATATGAATGTGTGCCAAAGTAATGGTAATGCCTATGTTTTTGAGATAACAGACAAGATATTTGACGAAAATGAGTTTAAAAAGCTTAAAAAAAGTATAAAACAGCAGCTTGTTAGTCAGAAAGAAAACGAAATATTGGATAATCTTATAGAAAGACTGAAGAAAGAGACGAAGATTAAGATAAATCCAAAGTTATGAGAAGAGAAGATTTAGACGAAGTTGTAGGGATTTTAAGGGAAGCGTATAAGGAATTTAGAGAGCCTGTAGTAACGGAAGTTGCAAAGGATAAAGATCCGTATAAGGTGCTTATCTCGACGGTCTTAAGCTTAAGAACGAAGGATGAGACAACAAAGGAAGCATCTTTAAGGCTGTTTGAGAGAGCACCTGATATATTCAAATTAAAGGAACTTTCAGAAGAAGAGATAGAAAAGCTTATATACCCTGTTGGTTTTTATAAGACGAAGGCTAAGAATCTAAAGAAGATTGCTAAGATAATTGTCGATAAGTATGATGGCGTTGTGCCTTCTGATTTAGATGAACTGCTTAAACTTCCCAATGTTGGCAGAAAAACAGCAAATCTTGTGCTTGCAAAGGGATACAACATACCTGCAATCTGCGTTGATATACATGTCCATAGAATCTCAAACAGACTTGGTCTTGTAAAAACAAAGACGCCTATAGAGACAGAATTTGCTCTTTCAAAGATTCTCCCAAAGAAGTATTGGATAGAGTTCAACGATCTGCTTGTTCCGTTCGGACAGAATATATGCAGGCCAACTTCTCCATTCTGTTCAAGATGTCCAATATACGATTTCTGCGATAGAGTTGGCGTTCAAAGATGGAGATAGAAGAGACCAAAGAGTTAGAAGAATACATAAAGAAGGGTAGGTGGCTTGCCTGGTTATCTTACTTTGGACTTCTAATGATAATTCCTGCTGTTATTTATAAAGATAACCCTTTTGTAGTTTATCATGTTAAACAAGGTCTTGTTCTTGCTATTTTAAATGTGTTTTTGGCATTTCTTATGATTGTTTTACAGACGGATAAAACAATAGACTTGCTTGCAAATATATTTACTATGTTTCTTATGATTACGGGTGTTCTAAATGCCATTTCAGGAAAAATGAAGCCTTTACCTGTAATAGGAGAGATAGCAGAGAATCTTAACCTTTAACAACAGCCAGCGGAAGAAGCTCTATTACTGGTTCTATTAAATCAAGCTGATTGTTTATCACTTCGTTTATATCCTTGTATGCGCTTGGTGCTTCGTCTAAATCCCTTTTTGAGCGTATAGAATGGATAATGCCAAGTTTATTGAGCTTTTCCACTTCTTCTTTTAAAGACAGATTTTTTCTTGCCTTATGTCTGCTTAAAATTCGACCAGCGCCATGAGAGCAGCTTTTGAAACTTTCAGGATTACCCAAACCTTTCACTATGTATGATTTAGAGCCTTGAGAGCCTGGAATTATACCTATCTCTCCTTTGAAAGCCCTTGTTGCACCTTTTCTGTGAACCCATACATCTTCGTTAAAATGTCTCTCTTTTGCTGCATAATTGTGAATAACATCGTATTCTTCCAATACAATATCTTTCTTGCCAAGCACAACTTCAAATATCGCTTTTATCCTTTTAGCCATCAATGTTCTGTTTGCCTTTGCGTATTGTATGCAGAAGTTCATCTCTTCAAGGTAATCCCTTCCTTCTTTTGTATTTACAGGCAGATAAAACAGTTCATAAGATGGTGGAACGGGATAGCCCCACGATGCGTTGAGATTTTTTGCCACCTTGTTGTAATGGTCTGCAACCTGCTTGCCTAAATTTCTGCTGCCTGAATGTATCATAAACCAGATATGTCCGTCGCTGCCTTTTTGGATTTCGATAAAGTGATTGCCGCCACCAAGAGTTCCAAGCGAATACAAAGCATTATCGTATTCCCTGAATGTTATAAAGTGCTTTGGCAGTTTTGATTTGGGTTTTGGCATTAAGCTTTTATCCTGTGCTGTTTTGTGCTTTTCAAACCCTAACGGTATGGCTTCTTTAATTAGTTTTACTATCGCTGCAAGCTCGTTTCTCTTTATATCTTCAAAAATCGTTTTAACTGCATGCATGCCGCAGCCTATATCAACACCAACAGCGTGTGGTATAAGCGTCTCTTTAAGCGCAACGACGGCACCTATCGGCATACCGAAGCCTTCATGAACATCTGGCATTATTGCCACATGACTGAAGGCAAATGGCAGGTTTGATAGATTTATAGCCTGTTTTAGTGCGCCTTCTTCTATCTTTTCTGTCCACATCTTTATAGGTATTTTGCCCTTTTTGATGACTAACTTAACCATTGCATAACCGCGTTATAGACTTCTTCTGGTTGTATGCTTCTTAAACAGTCAAGCGTTCCTTTTGGGCACCTATTTGAGCCATGCAAAGAACAGGGTCTGCAGGGTAAATCCTTCTCAAACACTATTACATCTCCCTGCGGGTAAAATCCGAATCCTTCAACCGTAGGCCCAAAAATGGCAACCGTTGGTATATCTAAAGCGTTGGCAAGGTGCATCAAAGCAGAATCATTTGAGATAAATGCTTTGCATAAAGCCATCTTCTCTGCTGTCTTTCTTATTGAGAGTTTACCTGCAAATGATTCGACCCTATTTAGCCCTTCGGCTATGAAGTCTGCTGTCTGTTTTTCTTCTTTAGAACCGAATATGTAAACATAAAAGCCCTTTTCTGTAAGCATTTTTGCAACTTCTCTGTAATACTCCTTTGGCCACATCTTTGTTTGCCACTTTGCGCCTGGTGCAATGCCAACTACTGTTTTGTCTGTTTTGCTTTTTTGGATTTTGATGTATGGTTTTGCTTGAGAATCTTTCTGGTTTATAAGCTTTAGCTGCTCCTGAATGTTGTTTTTGCTGTTCCTTTTAAATATTTTTGCGATGCCTTTTAATTTTAAGACAAGCGCATATCTGTAAATTGTGTTTTTATTTACCCGTTTTATGCAGGCTGGGTTTAAAAGTTTGCTTAATATTATGCTTCTTATATTTTTGTGTAAGTCGAATATGCAGTGAACCTTTCCTATTCTTCTTGCAAAATCGATTATGCTTTCACCTTTTTTAAGTCCTATCAATCTATCTATATATGGTTGTCCTTCTAAGATCTCTTTAAATTCTTCCTTTGTGGCATAGATAATCTCACTATTTGGGTATATCTCTTTAAGCCTTTTTACAAATGCCGTTGTCTGGATTATATCGCCTAAGGATGAGAATCTGATAACAAGGAATTTCATAATAGTTCTAAAGCAGCGTTAATTACCATTTCTGGTTTTATATCTCTCATGCATCTGAAGTGTTTCTGTGAGCAAGAGACGCTTCCATGTTTGCCACACGGCCTGCACGGTAAGTCGATCTGGATAATTTTATGTTTTTCACTTAAAGGATAAAAGCCAAACTCTGGCACTGTTGGGCCATATATCTCAATTGTTGGTGTGTTAAATGCACTTGCTATATGCACTGGTGCAGAATCGTTGCTTATTAGAAGTTTTGCCCAAGCGATGAGATAAAACAGGTCTTTTATGCGTGTTTTGCCTGCCAGATTAACAATTCTATCATTTTTGCCTTTTACGAAGTCGCAGATCTCTTTATCTTTCTCTGTGCCGATTAGGATTATTCTGTATCCTTTGCTGTCAAGTTCTTTTGCTGTTTCTTTGAAATACTCCTTCGGCCATCTCTTTGTTGGCCAGACAGATGATGGACTTATCACGACAACCTTATCCGTTGAACTTATATCGTTTGCTTCAAATATGCCTTCTATAAAACGCTTGCTCTCTTCAGACCAGTAAAGCCTTATCTCTCTTGAGATTTTTTTAAATCCTAACGGTTCAAGGAGTCTTAAGTTTTTGTCAACTTCGTGTATATTGTTAGGCCTTTTTATGCGATCTGTATATAAGAAACTTGCTTCTGCATCCTTAAATCCTATTCTTTTTTGAACACCGCTTAAAAAGGATAGCAATGCAGTTCTAAAGCTTCTATGTGGAGATATTATGCAGTCAAATCTATATTCCTTTATCGTTTTTATGATCTTTACAAAACCTGCGATACCGTTGTCTTCTCCGTGCTTGTTGTATGGTATGATTACATCAACCTTTGGATTTAAAGAGAAGACTTCAACATTTGCTGGTATGACGATAACTCCTATGAATGCATCCTTCTGATTTGCTTTTATCGTCTCTATGATAGGTTCTGTAAGTATTGCATCGCCCAAAAAGGCAGTCTGAATAATCAGGTAGCGCCCAAACATCTTTAAATAATATCAAAAATATGAGATTGATTTCAAATTTAATCTCGGTAGGTTGTAAAGTTTAAGCTTAAGTTTGGTTATCTATTGATAATCCTTGCAATTGTGAATATGACAAGGGATACAAGAATTAGCAGAACAGCAACAGGTAAGGCATAATCAAGTCCAAACGATGTAAATCTATCATAAATCATAACGGTTGCAGTCATAGGATGGTAGGCTATTATTACGATGGCTCCGAATTCGCCTATGCCACGACCCCACATAAGAAGTGCGCCGTTGATTATATCCTTTCTTGCAAGCGGCAGTGTTATTTTAAAAAATACAGAGATATCATCAGCGCCAAGTGTTTTTGCTGCATGTTCTAATCTTACATCTATCTTTTTGAAGCCTTCCTTTGCTGCGTTTATCAAATAGGGTGCAGAAACAAACATCATAGCAGCTGTTATGCCTATTGGATTGTCCAATATTGTTATGCCCAATTTTTGAAGTATGCCGCCAAGATAACCATTTGCCCCAAAGCTTAAAAGCAAAGCTATGCCTGCTGCCACATGCGGTATCATTATCGGTATATCTATTAATCCTTCTACTATGCCTTTTAATGGAAAGTTAAATCTTGCAATTAGATAGGCAAGCGGCACGCCAGATAAAAGAACTATAACTGTCGATATCAGAGAAAGCGATACGCTAAGAAGTATCGCATCTATTATGGCTTTATCTTCTAAAGAATTAAGAAGCTTACCAACGGATAGACTTGTAAGTATGTTAAAGATAGGAATTGTAAGGAACAGTAATATAGCCACAGAAAGCACAATAAAAATGATTTTAATCTTCATCGAGCCATACTATATCATCTTTATTAAATCCAACAAAGAGATTGCCTTCAATCTTCTCTTTTGAAAATGCAACTATGTTAATTTCACCTTCTGTTGTTATTTTAAATCCTTCCCTTGATGCTGTTATCTTTTTTGCTTTTACCTTGAACAGAAAATCTGTATTTAGCTTGCTTTTGCTTGCTAAAACCTTATAGGGATTTACGCTAAACCATCTTCCGTTTTTATCCTTTAAGATATTCTTAAACCCTAAAAATTCAGCTTCCCTTTTTGTTTTGGGTCTGTTTATTATCGTAAATGTGTCGCCAAATCTTATTAGTTCGCCATTGTCTAATATTGCCGCTTTGTTTGAAAGCATATAGGCTTCTTTTATGTTGTGTGTTACATATATTGTTGTTAGGTTGTATCTTTTGTGTATGGATTTTATAAAATTTATGAATGATTCCCTAAAGGAGAAATCTATAGAACTCAATGGCTCATCCAAAAGCAGTAATTTTGGTCTGCTTGCAAGCGCCCTTGCTATTGCGACCTTCTGTTTTTCGCCGCCAGATAGTGTTTTTGTATCCCGCTTGAGTAATGGTTTAAGGTTAAAAAACTCAATTAACTCGTCAATCATTTTATCGTCTTTTTTTGTGAATTTTGTTGGGAATAGGATGTTTTCTTCAACGCTCATATTGGGAAACAGCAAAAAATCCTGATAAACGATTGCTATTTTTCTTTTCTGTGTTGGTTTGTCTGTTATCTCTTCTTGCTCAAGATAGATGGAACCTGTGGGTTTTTTAAATCCCGTTAAGCATTCAAGAAGCGATGTTTTGCCAGAGCCTGTTTTACCCAATATTGCTAAAAAATCGCCCTTGTCTATATCAAAGCTTATGTTTTTAAGCTCAAAATTACCAAGCTTTAGGCTTAGGTTTTTTACCGATAAAAAGCTCACTTTAATATAGATGCATCACCTTCTAAGATTGGTGGATTTATAATACCCTGACCATATTCTTTTATTATTCTTTGTCCTTCTTTTGATAAAATAAATTTTACGAATAAAACAGCACCCGTTCTATTTTGCGGAGAATTTGAGTTTTCTGGGATTGTAAGAGAATAGATTATCGGTGCACCCTTTTTGGATATAAATTGATTAGGTTTTTTGCCTGTAACCTTAAACGACACGGTTCTGTAAAAGTCTTCAAACCTTTTACTTTTTAAGGATATCTCTTCTGGAAGGGTTATGTATCTTAAATGATGCTGAATGGCAACGGATTTGTAAAGAAATACATAGTCTATATAGTGCATCTGAAGAAGCGATATTAAATCGGTCTCTTTTGGTCTTACAATGACCTTTCCTTTTTTCTCAAAGCCTGTTTTATAGTAATCAGGGTATCCAAACAGCTTTTTGAAAAAGCCAGGAATTTTGTAATACTTCTCTGCAAGTTTTACCACAAGCATTGTTCTATATCCACACGGATCATCGTTTGGATTTGAATGTCCAACAACAACATCTTTTTTTAATAGGATTTCGTGCCAGTTTTTTGAATTTATAATATCTGCATATCTTGACTTATCTGTAAAAACTATAGCCATCTCATTTGTTGCAAACAGTATATTGAATTTTGCATTATTTGTATCTATCAGCAGGTTGTTAATAACCGTATAATCGGCAGAAGCCATAACATCACATGGTTTATGCAGATCGGCTATCTTTCTTGCTGCCATTCTTGAACCGCTTGCTTCTAAAACGATATGATAGTCTTTGTGTAGCTTTTCAAACTCTCTTGCCATCTTTTTGAAGGCTACAGATAGACTGCCAGCGTGAAACACGATAATATCTTTTTTTGCAGATGCTGAAGAAGAGAGCATAAAGATAAAAATTACAATGAAAAGGAGTGTCCTTTTTGCCGACATCTTAACCTGCTAAACTTTGAAAAATGAATATTCCCTTTTTGTCCGTGTATGATATAACTTTGCCGTTTTCTATTTCAAGTTTGAGTTCTCTTTTGATCTCTTCGTTAAGTTCTAAAAATGCCTTCTCTATCATCTTGAATCTATCTTCTGTTGGCGAGAGTCT
>CAYTZD010000017.1:0-25956 GCA_964442345.1 uncultured Hippea sp.
CTAACATAGTTGATGTAATAAATGAGATAGCAGACCAGACAAATCTTTTAGCCTTGAATGCTGCAATAGAAGCAGCAAGAGCGGGTGAGGCAGGACGCGGCTTTGCCGTTGTTGCAGATGAGATAAGAAAACTGGCAGAGAAGACACAAAGGAATGCTTCTGAGATTTACGATATGATTAAAGCCGTAAGTGCCAATGCAGAGAAACTAATCCAGCAGAATGTTGATATAGCCAACAAGATAAAGGATAGCGAAACAGAGACCGTAAAGATTAAGAATACATTTGAAAATGTTGTAGAAGAGATTCAAAAGGCTTCCCAGATGATCTCAAATATTACAGCCGCAATAGAAGAGCAGTCTGCTTCAATTGAAGAAGTTACACAAACCGTATCAAATGTAACGCAAGCTACAAGAGAGATGGTCAATGGCTTAAATGAAGTGGCAAGTCAGAGTGTTGATCTAACTGAAGTGGCAGATCAGGCATTTAAGATATTACAGAAATTAAAGATTAAACATCCTATGGAAGATATCTATAAACTGTTGAGAGATGCAAAAGCCGAGATAGAGAAGACCATAGAAGATGCCATCAAGAATGGCGTTATATCTTCGGCTGATATTTGGGATAGAAATTATGTTCCTGTTCCTAATACAAATCCACAAAGATATGATACAAAGTTTACGGATTTTGTTAAGAAGTATATCCAGCCTATCGAAGATAAGTATTTGGCAAAGAACAATAAATTTAAGTATTTCTTGCTTGTTGACAACAACGGATACGCTGCAGCACACAATTCTATATATGATAAGCCTTTAACGGGAGATTATGAGAAAGATTTGATAAACAATAGATCAAGGAGAAAATTTGACGATCCTGTGGGCTTGGCAAGTGCAAAGAATACCGAGCCTTTGCTTGTTCAAACATACCTAAGGGATACAGGAGATGCCATGTATGATGTCTCTGTTCCTATCTATGTTGAAGGTAAGCATTGGGGCGGTCTAAGGGTAGGCGTTGAAGTTTAAGATGAATTGCCGGGCTTAAAGCCCGGCTTTTTTGTTTTGTGATTCTGTCTAAACCAGCTTCTTTTATATGCGTTTTTATAGTCATAAGCTTTTGCTACGCGTTTGATGTTTGCGTTTTTGGATTGTGTATTATTTAGGTTGCAAAAAGGCAATTAAACGCATATACTTAGAAGCATGATGAAAGGTGTAAGGGTTTTTGTCCTTCTCTTTTTTTTAATTTTTCCATTAAGAACTTTGGCAGATAATATTGTCCATATAAGAGCAGACCACATATCTTACAACAAGGAGCTTGCCACATATTACGCATACGGTAGATGCCTTGTGTATGATAGTCAATATTCGCTTAAAGCTGACACTATAACCTATAGCGATAATACATCTGTAGCAGAAGCCAAAGGTAATGTTTTTTTAAAAGACTTTAAAGGTAACTGGATAAAGGGTGATTATGCCAAGATTAATTATTCTAATTATCAAGGATTTGTAAAGAATGCAGTTATGTTTATAAAGGGTGATGGACTGTATGTTAAGGCAAAAAGGATAATTATGTACGATAAAAGTCGCTATTTTATAAAGGATGGAACAATCACAAGTTGTAAATGCGACGAATTCTTGCATTTTAATAGTAAGTGTCATCCAAAATGGACAGTAAATGCGACCAATACCTATATAGTTAAAGACGATTATCTCTTTTCTTACCCTGTTGTTATGAAGGCAAGAAGTATCCCTGTTTTTGCCCTTCCGTTTATTAATAGGGACTTATCCAAGGAAAGAAAAACAGGTTTTCTTATGCCGCAATTTGGCGTCTCTTCTAAAGATGGAACTGTTTATGTTCAACCGTTTTTCATCAATATCAGCCCTTCTCAAGATATAACGCTTTATCCTTTTGCCTATTCAAAAAAGGGTAATGGTATGTCAGCAGAGTATAGGTTTTACTGGACAAAACAGTCAAAGGGAAAGTGGGATATAACCGTTTTTAAGGAGAAAACACCATACGAAAACAGCAAAAGCAAGCATACCCGAGTTAATCTTAAAGCAAAACAGTGGGCGGACTTTGAAAAATATGGAACATTTAACTATAAGCTTAACATTGTAAACAACAGGAATAATCTTAGGGTTTTGAATAGAAGTAATATTGAACTTTCGTCGGATAGATATACGCTTTCAACTGCATCTTACTATCTTTCCCATAATGAATACTTTCTCTCTGTTTATGGGAACTATAGACAGGATTTGGTCTCAAAAAGCAACAAAGAGACGCTTCAGGATCTGCCTATTGTTAAATTTGGTGCTATTGGAAAGAAACTTTATAAGAATCTAACGCTTGATTTTACGCAGACTATTGCAAATAAGTTCAGAATAAAAGGCCAAAGAGGCATCTATACAGACAGTTCTGGTTTTTTATACTATCCATTTAAAATATCCTATGTTAGCATAACACCAAAGATAGGTGCACATAGTTTATGGAGTAGGTGGAAAAACGCTCCAGATAAAGATAAACATTACCAAAGGTCGTTTATTCCCGATTATATTATTTCAGCAAGCACGCAGATTATAGGTGTATTTCTAAATGATAATACAGAAGGATTTAAGGGTATAAAACACACGATTAAACCAACGATTAAATATGAATACATCCCAGAAAGGTCTCAAAGATTCCCAGATTTTGTTGATACATATTCAAAGACGAATCTTATAACATTTACGCTTGAGAATAGCCTGATAAGTAAGTATTTAGAAGAGAATCCAATATATAAGGATTTGCTTTACAATAAGATTGTGGTTCAGTACGATTTTGCAAAAAAATACCATACACCGTTTCCACCTGTTTATGAAGAGACCCAGATAAAACCATTTGATTTTCTCTCTTTTAATTCAAAGGCTCACTATTTCTTTAAAAAACATCTGTTTACCGATTCAACCGAAAGCTTGGAAGTGTCAAATAAAAAAGCAGGTTTTAGTGTTGGCTATTCTATGTCAAGAGATTCTGATTATAATCTTGAAGATGATACTGTGAACTCTAAGGTTTATTTCTATCCAATAGAGAAGCTTTATCTTTATGCTGAAGCCAAAAGAAGCACAATACACGATTACTTTCCAGAGAGAAAGTTTGGTTTTATGTATAACGAAGATTGTTGGGGTATAGGCATAGATTTCTATTTTAACAGGGTTTCAGAAGAAGACTCAGATGGCAATTACTCAACGCATTTAGACAAAGGATTCTGGATAACGCTCAACCTTACAGGCTTATTTAGTATAAAAAGGCAGTATTGATGGAAGAAAATAAAAAAGCCGTTGCGTTGAGATATCTTCAAGGCGAAGATAGTGCACCTAAGGTTGTTGCAAAGGGTAGGGGGTATCTGGCTCAAAAAATAGAAGAATTAGCAAAAGAATACGACATACATATAGAGAAAGACCCGCAGTTAGCCGAAAGTCTTTACAAGCTTAAACTAAACGAAGAGATACCAGAAGAACTATACGAAGCTGTAGCAAAGATTCTTGCCTTTATCTATAGACATTAAAATTTCTGTATCTTTATGCCATATTTTTTGATTCTGTAATCAAGCTGCCTGATTGTGTAGCCCAAAAGTCTTGCAGCTTTAGATTTTACATAGCCAGTCTTTTTTAATGCATCTTCTATCTGCTGTTTCTCTATGGATTCTATGGTTGAAGGTATGTCTGTTAAAGTCGAAGCTAAAGGAGTGGTGAAATCTTCTGTTTTTTCTTTAATGTATGTTGGCAGGTCGTCTTCCTTTATATCGTTATCGTTCATGATTACAAGTCTTTCGATAGTGTTTTCAAGTTCTCTTATGTTGCCATTCCATCTGTAATTAACCATTATTTTTATAGCTTCTTTGGTTATGCCTATTCTTTTTTTGTATTGTCTGTTAAACTTCTTTAGAAAATAGTCAATTAATATTGGGATGTCTTCTTTTCTCTCCCTTAAAGCTGGCACATGTATCGGTATCACATTGATACGGTAATACAGATCCTCTCTGAAATCTCCAAGTTTTATTAATTTCTCTATATCCTTATTTGTTGCAGCAATGATTCTTACATCTATTGGAATTGTCTGTTCACTTCCCAATCTTGAGATCTCTTTATCCTGAAGCACATTTAATAGCTTTGCCTGAAGCGACAGTGGCATATCACCTATCTCATCTAAAAATAGCGTTCCACCGTTGACAAGTTCAAACTTACCCTTTTTTCTTGTGGTAGCGCCTGTAAAAGCGCCTTTCTCGTATCCAAACAGTTCGCTTTCCAATAGATTCTCTGGTATTGCTGCACAGTTTATCGTTGCAAACGGCTTATCCCTTCTTGGACTGAGTTTATGTATCGTTTTTGCTATCAGGCTTTTTCCTGTTCCGCTTTCTCCTGTTATCAAAACTGTTGAATCTGTTGATGATATTTTAAGTAAAGTCTTTTTTAGGTTGGAGATTGCATCGGATATGCCGATTATATCATTTAAAGCTATTGTCTCTTTACTTATTGTGCTTAAGAGAATCTCTTTCTCTTCCTGCCAGTATTTGCGTTCTTCTTCCATTCTCTCATACATCTTTTTTGTTAAGCCAATTAGTGTTGCAAGTGTTGAGAGCATCTTTATTGCATCGTCGTGAGAAAATCCCTTTGATTTCTCCTTGTATGTGCACAAAACGCCAAACTTCTCTCCACCAACCTTTATTGGGACGCCTAAGAATATAAGCTCTTCGCTTACCCTTTTTGTCAGTTTTGTCTTGTTTAAGTATTTTGGGTTATTCTCTATATCATAGATAACGGCTGGCAGTTCGTTTTTAAAAATGCTACCAACGACACCTTCTCCCTTTTTGAATATACCTTTTGATACTTCCTTCTTTGTCATACCAAAACTCTCTGCTATCCTTAATGCGCCTATCTGCTCATCGTATAACACAACAAACGAGATTGGAGCATCCCAGTATGAGTATAAAATCTTCAGTATCTCTCTAAGCGATTCGTTTAGGGTGTTTTTTTTGCTTAATATCTTGCTTGCTTCGTGTATAATGCTTAAGTATCCTTCTTTGATGCTTATCTGTTGCATTGCCATTGTGTTAACAATTTTACAAAAATGTATACAAAATAGCAAGTTTAATTGCTTCAAAGCCTGTTAGAAATCTTAAAAATGTTGATTTAACAACAATGGAATTATATTTGCTTACTAACTGACAAAACTGATGTGGAGGTAAAAATTATGACAGTTGAAGAAGTCGTAAAAAAGATTCAGGAAGAAGACATTAGGATTGTTGATGTAAGGTTTGTTGATCTGCTTGGCACTTGGCAGCATTTTAGTGTTCCTGCTCATGTGTTTACTGAAGAGATTTTTGAAGAAGGTTTCGGGTTTGACGGTTCGTCGATTAGAGGGTGGAAAAGCATCGATGAAAGCGATATGCTTGCAATACCAGACCCAAAAACAGCATTCATAGATCCTTTTGCAGAAGTTAGAACGCTTAATATTATCTGCGATATCGTTGATCCAATGACAAGAGAGCCTTACGAAAGACATCCAAGAGCAGTTGCAAGAAAAGCTGAAGAGTTTTTAAGATCCACAGGCATTGCAGATGTTGCATACTTTGGACCTGAACTTGAATTCTTCATTCTTGACGATGTTAGATACGATGTAAAGCCGAATACATCTTACTATGCTGTTGATTCTGTTGAAGGCATCTGGAATTCTGGCAAGGATGAAGACCCAAATCTTGGATACAAGATAAAACATAAGGAAGGTTATTTTCCTGTTGCACCGCTTGATAGCTTGCAGGATTTAAGAAGCGAGATAGTGCTTGAGCTTGAAAGGGCAGGTATAGAAGTTGAAGCGCATCACCACGAAGTTGCAACAGCAGGACAGGCTGAGATAGATGTTAAGTATGCTCCACTTCTGCAGCAGGCAGATAGCGTTATGAAGTATAAATACATTGCCAAGAATGTTGCCTTTATGTATGGTAAGACGATAACATTTATGCCCAAGCCGATAGCCAATGATAACGGAACAGGCATGCATACGCATCAGAGTCTCTGGAAAGATGGTAAGCCTTTGTTTGCTGGAAACGGTTATGCAGGCTTAAGTGAGATGGGACTTTATTACATAGGTGGAATATTGAAGCATGGTAAGGCTTTGGCTGCCTTTACCAATCCGACGGTTAACTCATACAAAAGGCTTGTTCCAGGGTTTGAAGCGCCAATAAACCTTGCTTACTCATCCAGCAATAGGTCTGCAGCCGTGAGAATCCCGATGTATTCACCGTCTCCTAAGGCAAAAAGGATAGAAGTAAGATTCCCAGATCCATCTGCCAATCCGTATCTTGCATTTGCTGCAATGTTGATGGCAGGAATTGACGGAATAATCAATAAGATTGATCCAGGTGAACCACTTGATAAAAATATCTATGACTTACCACCTGAAGAACTTGCAAAGGTTGATAAGATGCCGAAAAACTTGGAAGAAGCATTGGACGAACTTGAAAAGGATTATGAATTCTTGCTAAGAGGCGATGTCTTCACAGAAGATTTAATCAAAACATGGATTGAATACAAAAGAGAGAATGAGATTAAATATGTAAATTCTATCCCACATCCTGCAGAATTCCATCTCTATTTTGATGTTTAGGTGTTTTATCAGGCAGGCTTTAGCCTGCCTTTATCTTTTCTAATGTATTGTATGCTGATTTTACACAATCGTTTAGGCTGATGCCGTAGAAGGCATTTCCCGTTATAAAGATACCTTTCTGTTTTAATTCAAATTCGCTGATGGCTTTTACAATCTCTTTGTGTTGCATCGTATAAATCGGTATGGCTTTTTTATGGATAACCTTATATGAAAATTCAAACGGTGCGAAGATTTTAGCGCTGCGGTTTAGCTCTTCTGTTGCTATTTGGAATAGATTTTTCTTAAATGGACTTTCTTGTGCCAATGCCCCACCAATCATTAATCGTATTAGAAATTTATCTTCTGCTGAACGAAACGGGAATACACTTGAATCGAACAGAACACCAATTACATCTTTAATCTCATTAAGGGCAAACAGATAGCCAAACGAATTTACTATCTCTGGAAGTTTTTTTCTATCAAACCCTAAGGCAACGACAGCCATCGGTGCATACGGTATCTGATTTAGCAGGTTTGATAAATCTGGATTTAGCTCTTTTAAGATATTTGCAAGCGAGTATGATTCAGTAGCAAATATGACTATATCTGCTTTGTATTCGCTGTTTTTGCCAAAAAGCGTATATCCTTTTGGCTCTTTTTTGATGGTAATGATTGTATCGGTTGTTTTGGTTAGATCTTTGCTTAGATGCGAAATAAAACTATTTATGCCGTTTCTGAATGATAGCAGTTTTGAATCAAATCCACCAGATGCTGAAGAAGCCTTTGCCTTTCTGTTTTTCATAAGATTTATAAGGCCTTTAATTAAAGAGCCATGTTCTCTTTCTATTTCCTTTATCCTTTTGAAGTTTGATTCCATACTCATAATTGCTGGATCGCCTGCAAAGATACCGCAGACCATAGGTCCTATAACCTTATTTAAAAATTCATCACCGAGCCTTCTTCTTATAAAGTTTTCTACTGTCTCGTCTTCAAAGATAGGTTTTATGAAGGGTTCTTTTAAGATATTTATTATAGCTTTTCTACTGAGCAATTTTCCTGTTAAAAGCTTTAGTGGGTTTGATGAGAGTTCTATGAGATTTCCACCTGAGAATATAAACCTTCTGCGCGCATAGTCGTTGCTTTCTATGATTTCGCTGTCGAAGTTGCTCTCTGAGATAAGCCTTAGAATGTCTGGCTTGTTTTCTAAGAAACCGTTTGGTCCTGTCTCTATTAGGTAATTATCTTTGTGTATAGATTGCGCTTTACCGCCGAGAGCGTCTTTCTCTATCAGAAGGACTTCATATTGCGTATGTTTTTTTATAAGGTATGCGGCAGATACGCCAGAGATTCCACCACCTACGACTATGACTCTCATTTTAAAGTTAAAACAGCTGAGAATCTTACATCGGCTTTTATAAGTTTCTCTCCTGATGATGTTGAGAATCGTGAAGCAGAAGAAGCGCTTTTTGAAAACGCTCTAACCAGTCCTTCGTTGACGAAGAAGGGTTGAGAATATCTTACATCAATAGAGCCTATTCTGTATTTGCTATTTAGCGTGCTGTTTACAATTGAAAGCAGTTTTTTGCATTTTACAAGGGCTTCTTTGAATATCTCATTTTTTATTCTTGTCTCTTTTTTGTCAGATAAAGTGTATTTTATGTTTATAGTTGTTATGCCTGTTTTGTATGGAAAGTGTCTGTTTGAGATATAGTTTAGAATCTTTCCTGTTGAATTTACTTTATCGCTGTTTACTATTACAATAATGGAAGCCATCTTTGATGAGCTATAGCCTGATACGGTTTTTATTGATTTTGTAGCGTAGATCTTTTTTAAGAATGCTAAAAACTCGTTATTTATAGGCTTTAGCCTTTTTAAGGCTTCTGCGTAATTATCACCTTCTGCCCATACCTTGAATTTTAGGTTTACCTTGTCACAACTTATGAGTTTCTTTATCTCAAATGATGTGGATATGGTCGAAATTTCAGCTGCATTTGCTGATAAGGTGTAAAAAAACAGAATGCCAACAACCGCCAAGACCATCTTTTTCATGGTTTCCATAGCTTGCCTCCTTTTTCCTTTTTTATATCATATAATTATTTGGAAATCAAAAACGATTTGGGTATAATTGATTGCAATGGATAAGAGTCGCTCAGTTGCCGTTTTTTTAATAGTCTTGTCGTCATACCTGTTTGCTTTGACTATTCCTATCTCTATAGCCGGTGATAATATAGCTATTGGTATTGCATCTGCCGGCATCTTGTTATTTCTTTTGAATAAGGATTTTAAGAATTATCCACCAGTTAAGCCGCTTCTCATCTTTCTTGTTCCCGATATCTTAACTATGGTTAGTCAGATGAGTTTGTCATTTTTAAAGATGAGTTGCATAAACCATCATCTTATTCCGTATTTCTCATCGTATAAGTCATTTAAAGAAAAAAGAATTTTTAGAAATGTAATAAACCTGCTTGCTTTTTCATCGCTAATTTTATCTATTGTGATAATATTTGAAGCATTTACGCATCAGCGTATAAAACATATTGATTTCCATAATTTGCATTTTTATTTGCATCCAGCTGAAGCATGGGGTTTCCTAAATAATCATCTTACTACAGCAGGCGTTCTGCTGCTTCTATTTTTTCTGTTTTTAGGTCTCTTTTTGTACATGAGAAACTTTTTTTATGTTGTAGTTTCTGCTTTAGTATTTATTGCAATAATCTTAACTCAAACTCGTTCCGCATGGCTTGGTTTTATATTTGGTGTTGCTGTCTTTTCTGTTCTGTTTCCCAAAGATTTATCCAAGAAGGTTGCTATGCTTGTTTTAGGTTTTGCTGTTTTTATTGGTCTTGTTTTTGCTTTTCCTTCTCTTAAGAATAGATTTTTGAGCTCTTTTAACCCAAATGCCAATTATTCCAATAAGGATAGGGTAATGCTTTGGGAATCGTATCTAAATGCTTTTAAACATTACGATTTAAAAGGTAAGCTTTTTGGTGAAGGTAAAAATACGCGAGAACTTGTCCATAGAGAGTTTCTGGTTGTTTTTAAAAAACATGTTCCTGAAAGGTTGAACATGAACCCTGAAGACCATTTTCATGGTGGTGTATCCCATAATATCTATCTAAGATACTTGGGTGAGACAGGCATTGTCGGGCTTTTTGGCTATCTTCTGTTCTGGTTTTATATGCTGTTTTTAAACTTTAAAGCGGCAAGTGAATCTCCAAGAATGAAGGCAATCTTTTATTCATTTGTTGGTAGTTATGTTGCGTTTCTTGTTATGGGTTTTTTTGAAAATACATTTGTCGATGCGACGATAAAGATGGCTTTGATGTTTATAATTGGTGTAAACTTCTATCTTATGGATGAGAAAGAAAAATCATTTAAGTAATCTTCTGTTTATCTCATCTGCGACAAGAAATCCGCTTGAGAAGGCAAATTGAAGGTTAAACCCACCAATGGGACCTTGAATATTTAAGATTTCACCGCAAAAAAATAGGTTTTTTACAATTTTTGATTCAAGTGTTCTGGGATTTACTTCCTTTAGACTTACACCACCCTTTGTTGCAAATGCCTTTTTAAATCCGCATTTTTCTATATCTATTTCAAACCTGAAAACAAAGTTTGCTATCTCGTTTAACTGTTTTTTATTTAGGTTTGCGCAGTTTAAATCAGCATAAGGTGACAGTTGCGCAAGTCTTTCTGGTATATATTTTGATAAAAAGTTCTTTGTCTTGCCTTTATAGAAGTGAAGTCTGTTTATAAAATCTTTCTCATCAGTATCTATGAATTTTATAATAAGCTTTCCTTTTTTGAAGCTTTCGTTTGAAAGTTTTAAAATAGCAGGACCGCTTATGCCAAAGTGCGTGAAGACTATATCGCCTTCGGTTTTTAATGTTTTTTTGTCTATCTTTAATGTTAATCCAACATTACGCAGTGATATGCCTTGAAGATTGCTTGTCTTTTTGCAGCAGAACGGTGTTTCTATTGGTTCTAAAGGTTCTATTTTGTGTCCAAGCTGTTTAGCAAGTCTGTATCCTGAACCATCTGATCCTGTCTGTGGATAACTTCTGCCGCCTGTTGAGAGTAAAACGAACCTGCTTTTGTATATTTTTTTGTTTATGGTTTCTATCTTGAATATCCCATCGCTTGGTTTTAGTTTTACAACCTTGTGAAATTTTTTTAGCTTAAACCTTTTTTGCGCCTGGTTTAGCAGAATTTGTGCAAATTCTTTTGAACTTATACCTTTTAGCCTGACTTTTTCATTCTCTGTTTCTGTTTTTATGTTGTATTGTTTAAGGAAGCTTAACAGTTCGTCTCTAAAGAATCGCCTGAATGTATCTGTAGTAAACCTTCCGTCTTTGCCGTATGATTGGATAAATTCATCAATGGGAAGTGTGTTTGTGATATTGCAGCGGTTGTTTCCCGTTAAGGCTAATTTTAATGCTCCACTTTTTGCATCAAGGATTAAGACATTGTCGGTTTTTAAATTCAAAGCGCAGGCAAGACCGCAAGCGCCTGCGCCTATGATTATAGCATCATAAATCTCAGACAAGGTCTATTTCTGGTAGTTTGTCTATTAAACCTTTATCGTATGCTTCTTTTAGAAGTAGCTTGCAGGCTTTTAGTCCATCTTCGCCCATATCGACGGTTAGCTCATTTACATACATACCAACAAATTTGTCAGCTAAATCTTTATCCATTCCTCTGGCAAAGTTAAGCGCATACTTTACGGCTTCTTCTCTGTGATTCAGTGAGAATAGAATACTGTTCTTTAGAATCTCTGAGATCTTTTTCATATCATCACCGAATTTTCTATGAATAGCGTTTACGCCAAGTGGCAAAGGCAAGCCTGTCTTTTCAAACCACCAGACGCCCAAATCGACGATTTTTTCAAGTTTATAGTTTGAGTATGTTAGCTGTCCTTCATGTATGATTAATCCGGCATCAACATCGCCATTTAAGACTGCATCAAATATCTTATCAAACGGTATAACTTCAACGGCCAAATCCTTTCCCAAAAGCAGTCTCAATTCAAGGTATGCACTTGTTAATTTTCCCGGTATGGCTATGAGTTTTTTCTTTAAATCTTCTAAGCTGAATTTCTCTTTTGCCACTATTAGTGGTCCGTATTTGTATCCCATACTTGCGCCACTTGAAAGTATTGCATATTTATCCGATATGGTAGGGTATGCAGCTAATGAAATTGCCGTTATGTCAAGCTTTTCTTCTATAGCCATCTCGTTTAATGTTTGAATATCTTTTAGAATCTGTTTGAATTCATAGCCGTTTGTGTCAACGCCGTTTTCTATGTTTAAGCCGTAAAACATAAATGCATCATCAGGATCTGGACTGTGTCCAAGTGTTAAAAGTTTTTTCTCCATTTTTCTTAAACCTCCTTAAAAAGTTGTCTAAATTATACGCAAAAGTTATCTTTAGTCCAGATACTTCTTGATTTTTTTGGCAGAATCCAATAATCTTTTAAAGAAGCAAAACAAACGGGTGGGTGTTATGTATAGAAGGCTAATTTTACTGTTTATTATTGGTTTGATTATTAGTTCCTGTGCTACAAATCCTGCAACAGGCAGAAAAGAACTTGTTCTTCTTTCGCCGCAGCAGGAACTTGCTTTGGGTAAAAAGGCTTACAAGGATATAGTTTCTACCTATGGAATCTATAAGTATAAGGATGTCGATAACTATGTAAGAAGCGTTGGTTTGAAGGTTGTAAAGTATGCCGATTTGAAGGTGCATTATCAGATTATCTTACTTGATTCACCTGTTCTAAATGCGTTTTCAACACCCGGCGGTTATATTTACATAACGCGCGGCATACTTGCTTATTTGAATAACGAAGCGCAACTTGCCACCGTTATAGGCCATGAAGCAGGCCATATAAACGCCCATCATGTTGCTTCTATGATGTCAAAGCAGCTTCTGTTTAATCTTGGTTTGGCAGTAGCCTATGCAGAATCAAAGAAGTTTAGAAGATATGTGCCGCTTGTAGGTATAGCGGGCAATCTTCTATTTTTAAGCTTTAGCAGAGAAGATGAGTATCAGGCAGATTATTTGGGTGTGAAGTATGCCACTTTGGCTGGTTATGATGCAATGCAGATGGCCAAATTTTTTGAAGAACTTATGCGTTATCAGGCTAAAGAACACTTCTCCTTGCCCGAGTTTTTGGCAACCCATCCATCGCCGCCACATAGAGAGAAGAGAATCTATAAAGCAGTGAAAATCTGGCAGGGCGTGGCAAAGAGAAAATTTTACGAGATCGGAAGATCTAAGTATCTTAAACATATAAACGGTATTCTGTTTGGCAAGGATAAAAGATACGGCTATGTTAAAAACAATCACTATTATCATCCTGCTATGAAATTTGAGTTTGAATTCCCAAAAGGCTGGACACTTATGGACACCCGCAGATATATCCTAATTTACAATCCTAAGGTAAAAGGAGAACTTGTAAAGATTACCACTTCAAATGTTGATATATACACGCTTGCCGTTAGATTCTCCAATAGAAGCTTAATAAAGCATATCTCGATAAACGGTTTTGATGCCTTTGAGTCTTCTAAGGTTGTATCAGAAAACGGTGTTCTGTTTTATAAAAAGGGCATCTTTATAAGATATGGCTCAACAAGTTTTGTATTTTTAATTCAATCGCCTTTGGCAGTCTATCCTGCCTATAAGTTTTACCTTAATATGCCAGCAACAACATTTAAGAGGTTAACCGATCCGTCCAAGATTAATGTTAAAAACACCTATGTTAAGGTTGTAAGGGTGAAAAGAACCTGCACATTTGAGAATTTGCTTAAGCGTTTGGGTGTTAAAAGAAAATTTTACAAGACAATCTATATTATGAATAACATGTATCCTGATACACTGCTTGCCGAAGGTGAACTTGTTAAGGTTTTGGTTGAAAGATAAAGCCTAAATCAGTTTTGATAGTCTTTTTAAAGCCTTTGCTTTGTCGTAGTAGCCTATCTTTGCTTTGTTGACTATCTCCTTTAAGGTTTCGATACTTTCTGTGTATGTTTCTAAATCAACAGGGTAGGGATGTCCATCCTTGCCGCCGTGAGCAAATGAATATCGTGCAGGGTCTTTAAAGCTTGGCTTGTCTGAATAGACAATTTCAGATATTAGACTTAAAGCCCTTAGGGTTTTGCTGCCTGTTCCCTTTATATTCAAAAGCTGCTCAAAGTTTGAAGGTTTTTTATCTGATATCTCCAGAATGTTTTTCTTAAGCCTTTTTATATTTAGATCGGATAAGGTGATGTAATGTCTTTTTGGTAGGTTTAGTGTTTCTATCTTGTTTAATTCTTTCTCTATTGAAGAGATAGGTGAGTTCAAAAAATCTATAAAATTGCTTTGTGCCTTTAGGCTCTCTTTTGCCACAAGGTTCAGAATAAGCTTTTCTCTTCTTTGTGAGCAGATAGCCTTGTGTGGTTCTTTGGTGAAGCTTTTTGTTGTATCTTTTAGCCAGTGATACCTTCGTGCCATTGAGTTTTTCTCGTTTAATCCCTGTTGAATTACGCACCAGTTGTTTTTATCTGTAAAGATGATTGTGTGATGATACAATTGATAACCATCCTGCAGTGCAGCGTTGTCTATCTTTGCCACGATTCTGCTTGTATATTTTAAAAAGTTTGCATTTATTGAATGTTTTTGGGCTATTTTTTCGATCTCCTGTGGTGTTTTTATTGCTGTTTTGCCTTTTCCACCAGCCATAAATAGGCCGATTTCATCTCCTATTCTGTCAAGTGAAACCTTAACTGCACCGCATACAGTTGTCGTAAGTCCGCTTGAATGCCAGTCAAAACCCAAAACGCAACCAAAGGCTTGAAACCAGAATGGATCTGATATCTTGTTTAAAAATTCATCTTTTCCTAAATCAAGGCAGATTAGATGTATAATCTGTTCTGATAACTCAACCATTTTCTCAAACAGCCATCGCGGTGCTTTTCCTGTATGAAGCGGTAAGTTTGCAATACCCGTTCTTGCCATATCATCATAATAATACACTCTTACTATTGACATTACCACCATTATGATACTAAAATGAAGATATGCTAAAAAGTGGTGCTTTTATCTTTGATGCCATTTTGAATGAAGATGGCTCTAAGATAGAGAAGTTCAACATATCGAAAAATACACTTGGTTTTGAGATAGAAAAAGAGAAGATAGAATCCATTATACTCAAAGGCGCAAGAGAAAATGACATCTTACAAGAGAGAATATTTTTTGAAAATGCCAAAGGGTTAACCCTTACTGCAGTTTTTAAGAAAGATAAAGAATCTATATTTGTCTATGGTTTTATTGTTCCCGAAACGAGGTTTATAAGTTCTGGAATGTTTGAGATTTTCAACGATATAGACAATGTGTGTATTATTCTGTATCAAGACAATGGTGAGATAATCTTTGCAAATAAAAACTTTTATAAGGTTTTAGGGTATAGCGAAAATGATTTGAAAGGCAGACATATCTGTGAGTTTGTAAGCAAGCCTTATAAAAATATATGCTATCATAATGTATCTCAAAGGCTTAAGGGTGTTAAATTCAGCAGTGCCTATGATGATGTTAAGATTATCTCGGCTGACGGTAAAGAGAAGGTATTTAATGTTTATGGCAATACTGTTATATATAACTCAAAGCCTGCTGGTATCCTGTTTTGCGTTGATATAACGCAAGAGAGTAGCTTTAAGAAGCTTTATAGGGCTATTAAGGATATAAATCAGATAATAATAAGGGTTGAAGACGAAGACGAACTGTTTAGCAGTGTTTGTAATGTCTTGATTAGTGTCGGTTTTGCTGCTGCTATTGTTGTTTCCATAGATGAGAATGAAAGGGTTAATGTAGATTATATAGCTGGTGAAGGCAGGGAATTCTTTGAAAGGGTATTTGCAACTGTTAACGGAGTGTCAACACACGGTAAAGGAACAGCAGCCAAAGCATTCTCGCAAGGCAAAATAGCGATAAACCCTGATACCAAAACAAACCCTGATATGGTTTACTGGCGCGATGATTTACTAAAGCTTGGATTCCATTCAAATTGCGCTATTCCTATAGTTGTTGACGGAGAAGTTGAGAATATACTGCTTGTTTTCTCCCATAGAGAAAACGCATTTGTTAATGAATATCTGGATTTACTTAATGAGCTAAAGGGTGATGTTGAATTTGCCTTAAAGAAGATAAGAATACAGAGAAACCTTAAACTGACAAGTAAAATTCTGGATGAGATTGAAGAATGCGTCATTATTACCAATGATAGATGCAAAATAGAATATGTTAATAATGCCTTTGAAAAGGCATTGGGTTATACACTTGATGAGATTAAAGGCAAGACACCATCATTTTTTGGTTATAAAGACGGAGAGGTTGATTGCAAGGAAGATGAGATTCATGCCCGTCTGTTGGAAGGAAAACAGGTTAAATTTGAGTATAAAGTTTTAACAAAGAATAAAGAGCATAAAATATACGAAGTTAGCATAGTTCCTATTAAAAAGGACGGCAAGTTATTTAAATCCGTTAGCTTGATGAGAGATATAACGCTTCAGAAGAAACAGCAAAAACAGATTGAGCTTCTTAATAGGTTCTATCTAACCCTTTATCATTTAAATGAAGCACTTATTTCAGCTGAAGACGAAGATGAACTGTTGAGAGATGTCTCTGAAGTTATGGTTAAATATCTCAATGCGGCAGTCTCTTTTGTTGCATTAAAGATAAAAGATAGGTGGACTGTTGAGCATCTGCATATAAGGGATAAACAGTTGGAAAATTTGGCTAAAGAGTTAAAGGTAGGTATAGAAAGATTTGGAGGAAAAACAAAAGAGCTTCCCTTTGGTAGGGCTTATTTGACAAACCGTGTTAAGGTGTCAGTTGACATAGATAGAGATTCCCGAACAATTGAGTTTATAGATCTTGCAAAGAGATATAATCTAAAAAGCTGTTTTGCTATTCCCTTGAGTTTGTCTTCCAAAGTAGTTGGTGTTGTAGTTGCCGTCTTTGATTCTAAGGTTGAATTTAGCAGAAGGTTATACAATCTCCTTCTTCAGGTAAAAAGCGATCTGGATGAATTTTTGCAACATTTTCAGCAGAGAAGATGGAATAAGATAATCTCTATTGCATTGGATGCTGGTTTCTCCTATGTAATCATAATGGATAAATTCTTTAGAGTTGTATATATGAACGAAGCGGCACTTCAGCTGCACGGTTATAGTTACGATGAAGTTATAGGCAAAAAACATTCGATATTCTCTTCCGAACAGCACAATAGGGAATTTATAAAGAGAGTAGCTAAAGCCTTAAGAGAAGGTAAAGCATTTAGTGATCTGTTTGTCTATAGGGCAAAAGGTGGCAGGCTTATTGAAGGTTATACGACGATTGTGCCATATAAAGAGAATGGTAAGATAAAATATTACATAGCTGTTGGCAAGGATATAACAAAAGAGAAAGAGCTTCAAAAGAAGCTGATATTCTTATCGAAACACGATTTATTAACTAAATTGCCCAATAAGGATGAGTTCTTAAGAAAGGTTGGGTTAATTCTAAAAAAGAAGAGTGACAAGATTTCTGCGTTTGTTATTGTGGATATTAACGGTTGTTCTTATATAAACCAGATTTATGGATATGCTGCAGGTGATGAACTGATAAGACAGACGGCAAAGAGATTGACGGCTGAGATTAAAAGCAATGATGTTGTCTGTAGGCTTACGGCTGATAAGTTTGGCTTATTTATGTATGCCGTTGAGAGTGAAGAAGATGCACTTGTAAGACTTATGGATATCCTAAAAAGACTAAATGAGCCCGTTAAGATTAATAGTCATAGTATTACACCTTCTTATCATGTAGGTGTTAGCTTCTATCCTGTTGATGGTGAAGATCCCGACGATCTTTTGTCTAAAGCTGAACTTGCCCTTATCTCTTCTAAATCTCAGGGTGAGAACGAGATAGGCTTTTTCAAGAAGAATACGCAGCAGAAGGTGTTTAAGGTTATACAACTGAAGGACAAGCTAAAAGAAGCTTTTGAGAATAACGAATTTGTTTTATTTTATCAACCTTACTATTCTATTGAAACAAGAGAGATTGCAGGTGCAGAAGCACTTCTTAGGTGGATTCATAAAGGGAAGGTGGTTCCGCCATCTGAGTTTATAGAAGTGCTTGAAGATTCAAATCTTATGTTTGATGTTGAAGAGAGAATCATCTACGAAGCTGCTAAAACGGTTGCATCTTTAAATAAAAAGGTGCCTATTTCTATAAACATCTCGCCAAAGAGCTTCAAAAGAGATTATCTCATTCAACTTATTAAGCAGACATTAAGGGATTTTAATATTGAAGGTGAATGTTTGACTGTTGAGATAATAGAAAGGGTGTTTGTGGACGATATAGACTATACGAAGAAGGTTCTGTATGAACTTAAAGATATGGGTGTTAGGATAGCCGTTGACGATTTTGGAACGGGCTATTCATCACTGACCTATATAAAAGAGCTTCCTATTGATATATTAAAGATAGATATTGCCTTCATAAGAAGCATGCTTAAAAACAAGAAGGATTTGAGTCTTGTTAAGTTGATTATAAATATAGCCAAAGAGTTTGGTCTAAAGACAACGGCAGAAGGTGTTGAAACAGAAGAACAATTTGAGATTTTAAAGGGTATGGGTTGCGATTATGCTCAAGGTTATCTCTTCTGTAAGCCCACAGATAAAGATAGTTTTGTAAAGATGTTGAAATAATTCGATGCGGTTTATGATTTTTTAGAATGGGATTGGCTGTGTCTTGTGTAAATAGGTTTAGTAAATTCACATTTAACTTCTTAATAAAGTTTGAAAAATAAACAGCCTTCTGTTATATTGTTCACGATATTGAAAAGGAGGGTAAGAAATGGATTTAAAGCAGCTGAAAGAGCTGATGCGTTTTGTTGAGAAGAGCAGCTTTGCCGAGTTTGAATACAAAGACGATGAGTTGCACCTGGTTTTGAAAAAGAAAGAAGCGTTTGTGGGAGAAAATATAGTTGCTCAAGCTCAACCGTTGGTTGTTGAGACACAGGCTGCATTGCCACAGCAGGTAAAAGAAGAGAAAAAGGAAGAAGTTAAAGAAGATAAAGCAACAGACAAAGACCTTGTCGAGATAAAATCACCTATGGTTGCAACATTCTACAGGGCGCCTTCGCCAACTTCTCCACCTTATGTGGAAGTGGGTGATGAAGTAAAGAAGGGTGATGTTCTCTGCATTCTTGAAGCTATGAAGATAATGAATGAGCTTGAAGCAGAATTCCCATGCAGAATAGAGAAAATCTTGGTTGAAAATGGCCAGAAGGTTGAATATGACCAACCACTATTTTTGGTGAAGAGGTTAGATTAGAATGTTTAAAAAAATCCTAATCGCAAACAGGGGAGAGATAGCAGTCAGAATAATAAGAGCGGCAAAAGAGCTAAATATTAAAACTGTTGCCGTATATTCAACAGAAGATAAAGATTCAATGCATGTAAAGTTGGCAGATGAATCAATTTGTATAGGCCCTGCAGAGGCGCAGAAAAGCTATCTTAACCTGTTCAACCTTGCTCAGGCCATAGTTAACTCAAAATGCGATGCGGTGCATCCGGGATATGGATTTCTAAGCGAAAATCCAACATTTGTTAGGGTGTGCGATGATCTGGGTGTTAAGTTTATAGGTCCTGATGCTGAGACGATGGAGAGATTGGCGGATAAATCCGTTGTTAAACAGATACTTGCAGACAACGGCATACCAACTGTTCCGGGAAGTAAAGGATCTATAAAGGATGAGAATACGCTTATTGAGACAGCCGAAAGGATAGGTTATCCCGTTTTGCTTAAGGCAGCATGGGGCGGCGGTGGTAAGGGAATGAGAGTCGTAAGGAATAAAGACGAGCTTATATCTGCATATAACTCTGCAAAGATGGAAGCAAGGGCATCATTTGGAAGAGAAGATATATACCTTGAGAAGTTTATTGAGCATCCAAGACATATAGAAGTGCAGGTGCTTGCAGACGATTATGGCAATGTTATCCATGTAGGAGAAAGGGACTGCACACTTCAAAGGAGACATCAGAAATTGCTTGAAGAAGCACCATCACCCGTTCTAAAGGAAGAGACAAGAAAGAGATTGCATGAAGCTGCAACTGAAGCATGCAGGGTTTTGGGATATAAGAATGCTGGAACAGTTGAGTTTCTCTTTGATGGCGATAATTTCTATTTTATTGAGATAAATACGCGTATTCAGGTTGAGCATCCCGTAAGCGAGATGGTTTATGGTGTTGACTTGATAAAAGAGCAGATAGCTATAGCATCAGGTGAAGAGTTAAGCATTATGCAGTCTGCTGTTGTGCCTAAATTCCATGTTATAGAATGCAGAATCAATGCAGAAGACCCAGAGAAGTTTTATCCATCTCCCGGAAAGATAAAGAATCTATACCTTCCAGGTGGTCCTGGTGTAAGGGTTGATACTGCTGTAGCATGTAATAGTGTAATATCACCTTATTACGATTCAATGATAGCAAAGCTTATAGTTAGGGGCTCAGATAGGGAAGAAGCGCGCAGAAGAATGCTTAGATGCCTTGATGAGTTTGTTGTAGAAGGTATAAAAACAAGTATTCCGTTTTTTAAGAAAATACTCACGACTGATAAGTTTATAAATAATAATTATGATACGAACTTTATAGATAAGGAGTTTCTGGGCAGGTCTTAGACCTGCACCAGGATATCCTCCTTTGCTGAAAGTGCCTTCTTTAATGCATCGTAACTTCTTTGAGAGAAGGATTCTGCTGAATCGCTAAGCTTTGAAAATGTTATACCAAATTTTGGCATAACATCGACAACGCAGCCGTTAACATTCAATTCTTTTAAATTCCTTGATAGTTTTTCGCAGAATTTTACCGTATCGTCGCCTTCAAATACCCTTGTTAGGATACAGAATAGACCTTTATCGCAATAAAACAGCATATCGCTTTTTCTGCAGATTGCAGTTAACTTTTTGCCTATTGCTTTGTCAAGTTGATCCTGCATTAGATCTTTGCAGCTTGAGCTAACCCTTTCCAAAGAACAGTCCATTAATATAAAGCTCCAGTTCTCTTCGTATCTTTCGTGTTGCTTTAATAGATTGTCCATCAGTAGATAAAGTGTCTGTTTGTTGTAAAGGCCTGTTGTTTTATCTTTAAGCGTTTCTTCTAATTTATCTAACTCTTCCTGTTGAAAAAATTGCATCTCTCACCTCTTCTAAAGTTTCCTTTGCTTTTTGTTTTGCTTTCCTTGAACCTTCGGCTAATATTTCCCTTATTGTATCTTCTTTGTTTAATAACTCTTTGCGTTTTTCCCTGAACGGTTTTAATGTCTCGTTCATATTTTTAATTAACATTTTCTTGCACTCGACGCAACCTATCTCTGCCTTTGAGCATGCTTCTTTTATCTCTTTTTGTTTTTCTTTTGTTGAGAATATCTTATGCAGCATGAATACGCCACACTCTTCTGCCACACCTGGATCTGTTCTTCTTTTTCTTCTTGGATCTGTAAACATAACGCGTATCTTTTTTGCTGTATCTTCTTCTGAATCAGACAGGTATATGGCATTGTCGTAGGATTTACTCATTTTTCTGCCGTCAAGTCCCAAGATTTTTGGAACTTCAGTTAGAAGTGGCTGTGGCTCTATAAAGACCTTGCTTTGGGTTGTGTGATTAAAGTGTCTGACAAGTTCCCTTGTGAATTCAAGATGTGCAACCTGGTCAAGTCCAACTGGAACATAATGCGCTTTATAGATGATAATATCTGCAGCCATCAAGACAGGATAACCCAAAAAGCCGTAGTTTGATGTTTTAGATTTGCCAAGTTGAGCTATCTGGTCTTTGTATGATGGGACTCTCTCAAGCCAGCCAACAGGTGTTATCATTGAAAGAAGCAGGAATAGTTCGGCATGCTCCTTTACGAGTGATTGAACAAAGATTGTGCTTTTTGAAGGGTCAAGACCAAAAGCCAACCAGTCTGCCACCATGTTTATTGTGTTTTTGGGTATCTCTTTTGATGAGTCAAAGCCCGTTGTTAAAGCATGCCAGTCTGCCACAAAGTAGAATCTTTCGTAATCTTCATTTTGTAGGTTTATCCAATTCTGCAATGCACCGTAAAGGTTGCCTAAGTGTAGATCGCCTGTTGGTCTCATTCCGCTTAAAACTGTTTTTTTCATCTTTTACCCCTCTCACATTGGAAGAATAATTTTAAATGTTGTGCCTTCGGCTATTTTGCTTTCTATGTAAAGCTCACCGCCTAAAATTTCTATTGTATGTTTTGCAAGTGGCAAGCCTAAACCCTTTTTTACTTTGCCGCCTGATTCAAATGGTTTGAATATGCTTTGAAGTATATCCTTTGGTATGCCAGGCCCTGTATCTTTTATTGTTATCTCTATGGAGTTTTTTATCTCTTCTGATTTAGCTACACCGATAAACAGCTCTCCGCCATTTGGCATAACCTTTATACAGTTATCGATAATATTCTTTAAAGCCATCTTTAGCTTTTTAGGGTCTGTTCTTACTGGTGGTAATTTCTCTTCGATTTTAAGCGTTAGTTTTATCTTGTTTGAAGATATAGCATTTTTGTATTCTTCTATCACTTCTTTAACTATGTTTTGCAAAACGGAAAATTTCATCTCCACTTCTGTATCGCTCATTGTTAGAAGGTTGTCAAGTAACATGCTCATATTCTTGCTTTCGGTTTTTATGTATTCTACATATTTTTCTAACTCTTCTGGTTTTGCGCCCTTTTTTAGTTTTTTATCTATGATAGATGCTATACCGCCTATGCTCATCAATGGGTTTCTCAATCTATGCGCCACGCTCTCTGCCAAATCAAGCATCGCTTTTTCTTTCTCTCTTTTTATAAGCTGCTGCTGTATAGCTTCTATCTTTTTTAAGGATTCTTCAAGTTTTTTGTTTTTCCTTGATAATTCAAGGTTTAGCTTGTCTATCTCCTTTAGGTGATTCTCCATTGCATCGCTTAGTACTCCCGTTGGGACGAATATTATAAAGAACGGAACTATTCTGTAGAACAGCTCAACCAGGTTATAGATGCCTACTCCGTAGCCCAAATTAAACAGGATGTAAAATATTGCTCCTGCTAAAGCCACAATGAAAGATGATTTTGTTCCAAGTACAAATGCGGATATACTTATCACGACAAAGTATCCTGAATAGAATGGACTTGAGAATCCGCCGGTTGCATAGGTAAAAAACGATATTACTGCCTGGTCGAATATGAATGTTGCAAGGCAAAAGTACTTGCATTTTCCTGAATCTGGGCTAAAAAGAAATCTTATTATAAAAAATGCGGTGTAGATGTATATCAAGATGTTATACAGATATATAAGCAGAAGCTTGTTTACATTTGCAAGGTATAGGTCTGGGTATGTTGCCCATATAACAGCACCAGAGACAGAGATAAGGCGTACAGCTAAGATAAGTATATTTGTTTTTGATGTGTCAATAAAATGTTGAGCTTTTATCATTAAACGGCACCCAAAAATTGGACAGACATTAACATTTTGCTATACTATAGGTTAGTGGTTAATTGGCTTTTTGTCAAACTAAAAACTCTTTTTGGTCGTATTAGTAAAAGGGAGGTATCCTTGATAAGAAGGACAAAGAGCAAAGCTAAGGTTTCTTGCTCAACTTACATTGAAAACTTATCTGCTGCTATTGTTTATCTGTTAATCTCATTGAAGGTTGGAGATAAAGAGATAGATGAGAAGATAGAAGAATACAAAGAGAAGGTAAAAAAGATTAAGTACGAAGAAGACACATCAAAACTTATCGCCTTCAGAAATGAGATAGCCGAGTTTGTCATAAAATACGATGAGTTTTTGCAAAAAAAGAAAAATAGGTTCAACAGTCTTCTTTTGAGTAATCTATCTATACTTATAACACTTGCAAAATCTGCCGAAGCCGACAAAAGATGGAGAGATAATCTTGATAAGGTTAAAGAGATTTTAAAGCAGAAGATAGATGAAGAGAGTCTTGTTGCGTCTAAGGAGATTTTATTTAGGCTTGGGACTTCAACGAAGGATTCTAAGGATGTTGTTTATAGGGATATACTTGAGATTCTGTTTCTGCTTTTGGATGTTGAAAGCGACGATGATAAGGCAAAGGAGTATTTAAAAAAGGTAAAAGATCTGCAAACTAAACTATCATCGTATCCATATAAACTTGATGATAAGCAGGTAAGGGAAGAGATAAAGGCTTTAGTTAAAGAGAAGGAAGAACTTGAAGAAGAATACATCGAGACACTGCAGAAGAAGTTGGATAAGGCATTGAAAGCACTTATTTATACGATAACAACATTTACATCTTCATCTTCCAATTATGTTGATACATTTCAGGGTCATATTGATGAGATAAATAGTGCCATATCAAGCAAAGACATAGATGTTGACGAGTTAAGCAGAAGGCTTATAGGTATAGCGATAAAGATAAAAGATACGACCGTTACGATGAAAAACGAGATTGAAGAGTATTCTAAAAAGATGAAAGAAGCCGAAGAAGTCATAAGGGATTTAAAGGAGAAGCTTAAAAAGGCTCAAGAGAATCTGATAATAGACCCGCTAACGGGTATTTACAATAGAAGAGGGCTTCTGCACTTCTTTAAAATAGAGATAAACAGGGCTCAAAGATACAAACAGCCGCTTTCTATTATTATGGCTGACCTTGACCATTTTAGTAATGTGAACAACACATACGGCCATTTAGCTGGCGATATGGTTCTTAAAGGTTTTTGTAAAACAGTCAAGTCTATAATAAGAGCAGGCGATATATTTGCACGATACGGCGGCGAGGAGTTTATTATCCTGCTTCCGAATACAGACGAAGATGCTGCATTTGAAGTGGCAGAGAAGCTAAGAAAGGCAGTTGAGAAGCTGAAATTTAAATATAAAAGTGAGATTTTCTCTATCACATCGAGCTTTGGCGTTGCTTCATTTAAAGAGCAAGATACAATAGAATCTCTTATTAAAAGGGCAGATAAAGCCCTTTACAAGGCAAAAGAGAAAAGAAATATGACTGTTAAGGAGTCGCAATTATGATAGAAAGAAGGATAAACAAGCTAAAGGAGAAGGCAAGAGAGTTTAATGTTGATGCGGTTGTTCTGTTTTCTGACTCGGATGTAAGGTATTTTACTGGCGTTGATGTTAGTGGCGTTTTGGTTGTTTATGATGATGCGGTTTTATTTGTTAGTCCTTTGTATTTTCAGAAGGCAAAGGAAGGTTTGTCTGATAAGGCAAAACAGAGTAAAAGTCTCGATGATGTTGTTGAATTTTTGAAATCCCAGAAACTAAAAAGGATTGGTCTTGATTTTATAAGGACAACACACAAGCAGGCAAAGGCATTCGAAGAGTTTGATGTTGTTGATTTTACCAATCAGACGCTAATTATAAGGATGATTAAGGAAAGGGATGAGATAAACCAGATAAAGCGTGCAGCATTTGCGGCAAGAAACGCATTTTTGAAGGTTTATCCAACGCTAAAACCTGGCATCACAGAGAAGGAGTTTGCCGATGAGCTTGCCTATCAGATAAGAAAGGCAGGTGCTCAAAAGGAATCGTTTGATATTATTGTTGCAAGTGGGCCAAATGCTGCGCATCCACACCACATTCCGACGGATAAGAGAATTGAAGATGGTGAGTTCGTCGTAATTGATTTTGGAGCGACGGTTGACGGTTATAATTCAGATACGACATACACATTCTTGATGGGTGAGAAGGATGATGAGAAAAGAGAGCTATTTAATGCTGTTTTCTATGCTCAATTGTATGCTACAGAGATGATAGCACCAGGCAGAACAAAGGCAAGCGAAGTGGATGCAAGGGTTAGAAAAGAGCTTGCAAAGTATGGACTTGACAAGTATTTTATCCATTCAACAGGACACGGTGTTGGACTTGATGTGCACGAATTTCCCTTCATAAGTCCAGATAGCGATATAGTTTTGCAGAAGGATATGGTATTTACCATAGAACCTGGTATTTACATACCAAACAAGCTTGGAATAAGGCTTGAGCATATGATTTTAGTCCATGATATGGATACTGAAGTTATAGCATTTACGCCTTTTATGGAGATAATGTAAAACTGGTCGGGGCGGGCGGGCTCGAACCGCCGACCCCCAGTACCCGAAACTGGTGCGCTACCAGACTGCGCTACGCCCCGTCAGGGCTCATTATAATTGCGTCTGTCTAAAATTCAAGTAATTTCGTTTTTTATATTTGCTCGATGAGAGTTAAAGATTTAAAAAATATAGCCGAACCCATAGTTGTAAAGCGTGCATATCTTGTTATAATTAAAGAAAAAAAGGAGAAGGCTTATG